>NZ_JBXWMM010000008.1:0-216288 GCF_059609825.1 Ruegeria sp. YTSB088
CCGTCCATCTGTGCGGCACCGGTGATCATGTTCTTGACGTAGTCGGCGTGGCCGGGGCAGTCGACGTGCGCATAGTGACGCGTGTCGGTCTCGTATTCCACGTGGGCGGTCGAGATGGTGATGCCACGTGCTTTTTCTTCAGGCGCGCCGTCAATCTGGTCATACGCTTTGAAGTCACCGAAATACTTGGTGATTGCTGCGGTCAGCGTGGTCTTGCCGTGGTCAACGTGGCCAATCGTGCCGATGTTGACGTGCGGCTTATTACGCTCAAACTTTTCCTTTGCCATTCCTCAGGCGCCCTTTTGCGATTTGGGGGACCCTTGGTCCCGTGGTTACATGTGCGCGCGCGGGATATTTGGTTCAAAGCGGAAAATCAAGCACATCCTGAGGGAAATGCGCCGATCACGTTGGATTTTGCGTGACCTCGACAGATTCCAGCGGCTGGATCAGGTCTGGCCGTTTGTCAAACCAGTCGTTTTCTTCATGCTCTTCAGCAAGCCATTCCTCGACACGGTCGGCAATTTTTAGAGCCAGACCGCTCATCTGTTCTTCTTTGGTGCGCTCATGCCCTGACCCTTTAAATGCACTTCCGCCGGTGGTGTCTTCCAGCACCTGGAATTGCTTCCCTTTGGCCAGAAACTCTTTCTTCTTCACGTCATAGACGTTGACCAGCACAATCGCAGTGCTTCTGGGATTGTAAATCACAGGTATTCCCGGCGGAGCCAGCATGTAGCCCTCCAGACTAATGCCGACGTCATATTCCTGCGAACCATCGTAACGCCCCAAACGAATATCAACAGCGTTCTGGATGGCTTTTGTCCATTCTTCAGGTGTGGCGTCCCGCGACACAGGTCCCTGAACGGCCTTGTCCGCAAAGGCATAGTTGACACGCAGTTTGAACTCGCCAAGGGATTCAGGTGGTTCATACACTTGTGTCTGTGTGCAGGCGGCCATCAGGGCCAGTCCGGTGATCAGCGTCAGAATGCGCAACATGTCTCGTCTCGATAGGCCTGTTTTTTGTTGATCTAGCGCACCGATACGGGTTGTGCCAAGCCGTATCGGCGGAAATTCACCTGCGCAGCAGCGCGATCACGAAAACTTATAGTCACGTGGGAAGCCATAGGGTGGTTTTTTCCCAACAGTGGCCCGTTTTGCCAGCCATTGCGTCATATCCGCCTCATGTCGGGTCTTTTCGCCGCCCATGGACCATTTCAGGCCCTCTTCCCAGTTGAAGGTCGTTACATCCGACAAACCGCCATCCAGCTCGAGCGTTCCCTGCCGACCTCGCGCCATATTGTACTTTTGCAAACGCACACCTTTTCCGCGCGTCATCTCGGGCAATTCCTCGGTTGGGAAAACCAGGAACTTGCCGTTTTGGGATATGACAGCCACGTGGTCGCCATCGACCGGCTTGCAGATCATTGCCGTTTCGCCGCCTTTGACGTTCAGCACCTGCTTGCCATTGCGGGTCTGAGCAAGAACATCGTCCTCGGGAACCATGAATCCGTTGCCCGCGTCCGAAGCCACCAAAAGCTTGCGGCCGGGCTTGTGGATCAGAATGTCGATGATCTGCACCTCGTTCGGCAGATCAACCATGAGGCGCAAGGGCTCGCCCATGCCCCGCCCGCCGGGCAGGTTGGCAGCACTAACGGTGTAGAACCGCCCGTTCGAGGCAAACACCAGCAGCCGGTCCGTCGTTTCCGCGTGGAAGATGAACCTCGGACCGTCGCCATCCTTGAACTTAAGTTCGCGCTTCAGATCGATATGGCCCGTCATCGCGCGAATCCACCCCATCTGAGAACAGACCACGGTGATCGGTTCCTTGTCGATCATCGCTTCAAGCGGCACTTCTTCGACCTGCCCGGCCTCAGCGAACCGGGTCCGACGCGCTCCACCTTCGTAGTCTTTGCCGAAGGTCTTTTTGGTTTCTTTCAACTGCTCGGCGATCTTGGCCCATTGCAGTCCTTCGTCGGCCAGCAGGTCCTCAAGGTCGGCACGCTCCAGCATCAACTCGTCACGCTCGCGGACCAGCTCCATCTCTTCCAGACGACGCAAGCTGCGAAGGCGCATGTTCAGGATGGCGTCGACCTGAACCTCAGACAGTTCACCCTCACCCGGCTTGGGCGTGACATAATCTGACTCGTCGGTGGCGCGGACATGGGTAATGCCCCAATCCTCGCGCATCAGCGCTGCCTTGGGGTCGTCGTCGTAACGGATAATGTCGATCACACGGTCGAGGTTCAGGAAAGCAACGATAAAGCCCTCCAGCACCTCCAGACGATGATCAATCTTCGCCATACGGTGGCGGGACCGACGCAGAAGCACCTCTTGCCGGTGATCGAGGAAGGCGCGCAGCACTTCCTTCATCGAGCAGACTTTCGGCGTCACCCCGTCGATCAGCACGTTCATGTTCAGGTTGAACCGCACCTCGAGGTCCGAATTGCGAAAGAGCATACCCATCAACACCTCGGGGTCGACGTTCTTGGAACGCGGCTCGAGGATCAGGCGGATGTCATCGGCGGATTCATCCCGCACATCGGCGAGGATCGGGATTTTCTTAGTCTGGATCAGTTCCGCGATCTTTTCGATCAGCTTGGACTTCTGAACCTGATAGGGGATCTCAGTGACGACGATCTGCCACTGACCGCGGCCCAGATCTTCGACCTCAAACTTGCAGCGCAACCGGAACGACCCGCGCCCTGTGCGATAAGCCTGCGCGATATTCTCCGGTGGCTCGACGATTACCCCACCGGTCGGAAAGTCTGGACCCGGCACGTAATTCAGCAACGTATCATCGCGCGCGTCTGGCGTCTTGATCAGATGCAGACATGCATCACAAAGTTCCGAAATATTGTGCGGCGGGATATTTGTCGCCATTCCAACGGCGATGCCGCTTGCACCATTGGCCAGCAGGTTCGGAAACTGAGCGGGCAGCACCACCGGCTCGGTCAGTGTCCCATCGTAATTGTCGCGGAAGTCGACGGCATCTTCGTTCAGACCCTCAAGCAGCGCTTCGGCGACGATGGTCATCCGCGCCTCGGTGTATCGCGAGGCCGCCGGGTTGTCGCCGTCGATGTTGCCGAAGTTCCCCTGCCCGTCTACCAGCGGGTACCGGACGTTGAAGTCCTGCGCCAAACGCGCCATCGCGTCGTAAATGGCGGCGTCACCGTGCGGGTGATAATTGCCCATCACGTCGCCGGAAATCTTGGCGGACTTCCGAAAGCCTCCGGTTGCACTGAGTCGCAGTTCTCTCATCGCATAGAGGATTCGCCGATGTACCGGCTTCAATCCGTCCCGCGCATCCGGCAGGGCACGGTGCATGATGGTGGACAGCGCATAGGTCAGGTAACGCTCGCCTATCGCGCGGCGCAGCGGCTCCGCCACCTCACCCCCGTTGTCGGGGGCCTCCATGTTGGGGTCGTCGATCGTATCGTTCATATATGATGTGATACGACGCAAGGACGTCTTGGTAAAGCAAGCAACGCGTATTTTACTGGGGACAAGTCGCGCTTTTTGCAACAGGGGGAGGCAAGTCAGTGTTTTCCCCGAATTTTCGACTCAAGCGCACTATTATGCTATCATTCCAACAATTGAATAATTGCTGCCTTTTTGTTGTTACGATTGACCTGGGGGATGCGCCATGACGCGCCTTGTACTTGTTACTTTCGCCGCACTCGGCTGGACCTTTTACGTTATGAGCGGAGGTCCCGACTTTGAGCCGCGCGGGGTCCGCACAGCGGAACCGGAACGCGTTGCCACTGCGCCAAGACCTGTCAAACCAGCCGTCGAACCAGCACCTGCCGAAACTTTGGTCGTTCGTGCTGCAGTAGAACCGGCAGTATCGGGCCCCCCGGTCACTAAAACTGTCGCCGAGTTGGATGAAGCAGAAACAAAAGCGCTGTTGTCTCAGGTTGCGGCTGGCTTGAAGGCGAACCCCACGCTGTTCGCTGACGAAAACGTCACCCTGACCCTGGCATCACTGGAGCAAGGCTTGGCCTCCTTGGAACAGGTGACTACCGACGCCGAATTGCCAACGGTTGAACTGCCCGCCCCTGTTGAGGTCACCAAGGATATCCGCGAAATTTCAGGAACCCGTGTAAACCTGCGCGATGGGCCGGGGACGATCTATCCGATCATCGGCAAGGCCAGGATTGGCCAGCAGGTTGAGGTCTTTGGAGATTCAGGCAGCGGCTGGTTGCGCCTGCGCGTGTTACCCGGGCAACAGGTTGGGTGGATTTCGGCATCACTCGTCCGGAAAACAACGAACTGACATCGAAGCGTCATTGCCCTGCCGCAAACCCCGCCATAGCTATGGGCGGGGATCAGGTTCGGAAGGCACATGCAGAAATCGATTCTAATTACAGGATGCTCGTCAGGCATCGGTCTGGACGCGGCACACGGAATGCGTGCGCGCGGCTGGCGCGTTTTTGCATCCTGCCGCCAGCAACGCGACTGTGATCGCCTGCGTGCGCAGGGGTTCGATAGTCCCAGAATCGACTACACCGATACAGACAGCATCACGTCGGGTTTGTCTTATGTTCTTGAGGCTACAGGCGGCTCTCTGGATGCCGTGTTCAACAATGGCGCACATGGCCTGCCCGGCGCGGTTGAGGATGTTCCGACAGATGGTCTGCGCCATATTTTTGAGACCAATGTCTTTGGCTGGCACGAGCTGACCCGACAGGTCATTCCCGTCATGCGGGAACAGGGTCATGGCCGGATTGTGCAATGTTCCTCGGTTCTGGGTCTTGTCGCCTTCCCGTGGCGCGGCGCGTATGTCGCCACAAAATACGCGATCGAAGGGCTGACCGACACGCTTAGGTTGGAGCTTCGGGATACCGACATCCACGTCGCCCTGATCGAGCCCGGCCCCATCACCTCAAAACTCCGAGAAAAGGCGATCCCAATGTTCGAGAAATACATCGACTGGGAAAACTCGGCCATTCGGGAAAAGTATGAGGACTCACTACTGAAGCGTCTTTACGAAAGCAGTGGGCCAGACCGGTTTGAATTGCCCGCCTCTGCCGTCACGGACAAGCTGGCCCACGCGATCGAGGCGCGACGCCCAAAACCGCGTTATTACGTGACCACCCCGACATATGTCGCGGGGTTCCTGCGCCGGATCCTGCCCACAAAAGCAACTGATCGCATCCTTTCGGATATCTGAGACGATATTTCCCGTTCGCTTTTCGACGCTCTGACGCTAGATGGGTGATAATCGAAAAAACCGGACGGTGACTTCATATGGACCTTCTGATGGTCATTCTGCTTCTGGCTATGGCGGCGGTTGTCGTTGTTTTGGCCCTGGGCATCGCGAATTTCGGCAAAGGCGGCATGGAAGCGGCCAAGAAGAGCAACAAGATGATGCGCCTGCGCATTCTCTTTCAGTTCATCGCCGTGTTGCTGATCGTGCTTTTCGTGTATCTGCGCGGACAGGGAGTTCAATAAATGGTCGTACTCAACAAAATCTACACGCGCACTGGCGATGACGGAAAAACCGCTCTGGGCAATGGCGAGCGTGTAGCAAAATACTCGGGCCGCGTCGCAGCCTACGGCACAGTGGACGAACTGAACGCTTTTGTCGGCGTGGCACGGACTGAAGCCGAAGGCGATGTCGAGATCGCGCTGTCGCGCATTCAGAATGACCTGTTCGATCTGGGGGCCGACCTCTGCCGACCTGACATGGAGAAAGATGCAGAGGCCGATTACCCGCCTCTGCGCATCGTGTCCGCCCAGATCGACCGGCTGGAAGCCGAGATCGACGTAATGAACGAGACGCTGGAACCTCTGCGCAGCTTCATCCTGCCCGGTGGCTCGCGTCTGGCTGCACATCTGCATGTGTGCCGCACCGTTTCGCGCCGGGCCGAACGGCTTGCGGTCGAACTGACGAATATGGAGCCCGTCAACGACGTGGCGGTCAAATACCTCAACCGTCTCAGCGACTGGTTTTTTGTTGCTGCCCGTTGCGCAAACGCGAACGGTAAAGACGACGTATTGTGGGTTCCGGGCGCGAACCGCTGATCGCGAAATGCAGAGGTCGCGGGTAATATTCTTTCGCCTCTCTGCAAAAAAATTGCAAAACGCGACGTCCCGACGCCATGACGTGACGATTTTGCTCTGTTGTGCCACTGCGGCAAGCGCTATCTAGTCGGGCGAGAGCATTGGTGGAGTCGCCTTCGCGGCTTACCGTTTTTTTGAGGAGAAAGCGCTACAATGAAGGTACTGGTGCCTGTCAAACGCGTGATTGACTACAATGTGAAGGTCCGCGTGAAAGCGGACGGTAGCGGTGTTGATCTCGCCAATGTCAAAATGTCGATGAACCCGTTCGACGAAATTGCAGTCGAAGAGGCGATCCGCCTGAAAGAAGCTGGCAAGGCTGACGAAGTCGTTGCTGTTTCGATCGGCGTGAAGCAGGCGCAGGAAACCCTGCGCACCGCGCTGGCCATGGGTGCGGACCGCGCAATCCTGGTTGTGGCGGCTGACGATGTACACACAGATATCGAGCCTCTGGCCGTTGCCAAGATCCTTGCCAAAGTGGTCGAGGAAGAGCAGCCGGGCATTGTTCTGGCGGGCAAGCAGGCGATCGACAATGATATGAACGCCACCGGCCAGATGCTGTCGGCCTTGCTGGGCTGGTCACAGGGCACTTTCGCGTCCGAGTTGGACATCGAAGGCGACACCGCCAAGATCACCCGCGAGGTGGATGGCGGTCTGCAGACCATCAGTGTCAAGATGCCTACCATCGTGACCGTTGACCTGCGCCTGAACGAGCCGCGCTATGCTTCGCTGCCGAACATCATGAAGGCGAAGAAAAAGCCGCTGGACGAGAAAACCGCCGCCGATTACGGCGTCGACGTCACTCCGCGTCTGGAAGTCGTCAAAACCGTAGAGCCGCCGGCACGTGCCGCTGGTATCATCGTTGGCTCGGTTGAAGAGCTGGTCGAGAAACTCAAAGAAGTGGGGGCTGTGTAATGGCTGTACTTCTGCTTGCCGAAGTGAACAACGGCGAACTGGCGATGGATGCGACCGCAAAGGCCGTAACCGCCGCGAAAGTGCTGGGTGACGTTACCGTTCTGGCCGCAGGCGGGTCTGCCGCTGCTGCCGGTGAGGCCGCCGCCAAGATCGACGGTGTGTCCAAGGTTCTGGTCGCCGAAGACGCGTCGCTGGGCCACCGCCTTGCGGAATCCACCGCTGCGCTGATCGTAGGTCTGGCGGATGGCTACGAGCACATCGTGGCGCCAGCAACCACCGACGCCAAGAACGTGATGCCTCGCGTTGCTGCTTTGCTTGACGTGATGGTGATCTCGGATGCATCCGGCGTTGTTGATGGCTCGACCTTCGAGCGCCCGATCTACGCGGGCAACGCGATCCAGACCGTCAAGTCGAACGACGCCAAGAAAGTCGTAACGATCCGAACCGCCAGCTTTGACGCTGCCAGTGAAGGGGGATCGGCCGCAGTTGAGACCGTGTCGGTTGGCGACAACCCCGGCCTGTCCCAATGGGTTGAGGACAAGGTGGCCGAAAGCGACCGCCCTGAACTGACCTCGGCCAGCGTTGTTGTTTCGGGCGGACGCGGTGTCGGCTCGGAAGAAGACTTCAAACTGATCGAGGGGCTGGCTGACAAGCTGGGCGCTGCGGTTGGTGCGTCGCGTGCAGCGGTTGACTCGGGCTATGCTCCGAATGACTGGCAGGTGGGTCAGACCGGTAAGGTTGTTGCCCCTGATCTGTATGTCGCCGTCGGTATTTCGGGAGCAATTCAGCACCTGGCCGGCATGAAGGACTCCAAGGTCATCGTTGCGATCAACAAAGACGAAGAAGCCCCGATCTTCCAGGTCGCTGACTTTGGTCTTGTCGCCGACTTGTTCCAGGCCGTGCCGGAACTGACCGAGAAACTCGGCTAAAGCCAAGCGCAAACAGCAAAAACCAAACAAGGCTCGCCAACAGGCGGGCCTTTTTCAGTTCAGGTCCCTCAAGGCAACCAGCAGTTTTTCGGCAATCTCGCGATGCGCGGAGGGGCCGATCATGTGTTCCGCAATCGGCTGCTGCAGCGTCCCGAACAAAACATCTTCGAGAGCATCTGATCGAGCGGATACAGGTACCGAAACCTCTACAACATCAGCACATAGTGGTTGCAGTTGTTCGATCATTGCGGCGTCAGGCACAATAGGGTCAATATGCGATCCGGCTTGCCGCTGCACATGCAACCAGAGCAGAACAACACTGGGTTCGATCCGGCCGATTAATTCTCCTGTGGTTCGTATCCAGGCCTCTCGCAACTCCTGCACCACGACTTCGAATCGCGCGTCCTTTTGGGCGCTTAACCGCTCCAGCAAATGGCGCACGAAATGGATTTCAGTGAAGTCAACGTCGGGGTATAGCTCCAGCAAGTCTGAGGTGGGTTCAAGGAACCGATCATTGCGGCGCGGATGCACGCGGTAAAACCGATTTGATTGGCGCAGAAGATCCGGCGCCTGCAACACGCACAGGCCTGACTGATTGACCAGTTTCAGCACCCCCGGATCAGTGGACAACGCTTCGACCCCGCAAAACAGGCTGCCGAAGTTGACGCACGGTTTTCCCAATCGCGTCTCCAGCACTGCCGGAAACGGGCAATCAACGAATCTGCCGAAAGTTTCCTCTCCTCCCAGGCAAGCCACCAATGGCTTGTCCAGCGCGCCGGGCGGACCCCGGAACCAAAGTTTCGAATCCGCATATTGACAGGCGGACACCCCGCCGCTGTTTGTCTGATGAAAGCTCATATCAAGCCCCCCGTTATCTCACCCGCTGCCATCTTGCGGCCACAGATATTGAGATTTTCCTAATGCGCGCATTTGAAGCAAAATTGACCACCTCGATCCTCTTGCCGCCTGCCCCGGTCTGCCGATACTGTCGCGGTATCCTCCAGGGCAAAGGCAACTGAAAATGGAAGTTAAATCGGTCGGGGTGATTGGCGCGGGTCAGATGGGTAACGGCATCGCCCATGTTATGGCTTTGGCGGGCTACGACGTCTTGTTGAACGATGTCAGTCAGGATGCTCTGGACAGCGCCATTTCCACAATCGAAGGCAACTTGGCGCGGCAGGCGTCGCGGGGCAAGATTACGAACGACGCGATGCAGACTGCCCTTAAACGGATCACGACCACGCTGGAACTGCCGCGACTGGGTCAAACAGATCTGGTTATCGAGGCGGCAACCGAGCGGGAAGCTATCAAGCAGGCGATTTTCGATGACCTGCAACCGCACCTGCTGCCGCATACGATTCTGACGTCAAATACATCCTCGATTTCCATCACGCGCCTGGCAAGCCGCACGGATCGACCCGAACGGTTCATGGGTTTTCATTTCATGAACCCTGTCCCTGTTATGCAATTGGTGGAATTGATCCGCGGCATCGCCACGGATGAAGAAACCTTCAACGCGTGCAAAGCGGTGGTGGATCGGTTGGGCAAAACGGCGGCAAGCGCCGAAGACTTTCCGGCCTTCATCGTGAACCGGATCCTGATGCCGATGATCAACGAGGCGGTTTACACACTCTATGAAGGCGTGGGGAACGTTCAATCCATCGATCAGTCAATGAAACTTGGAGCGAATCATCCCATGGGCCCGCTGGAGTTGGCGGATTTCATCGGGCTGGACACCTGCCTGGCGATAATGAACGTGCTGCATGACGGGTTGGCCGACACCAAATATCGTCCTTGTCCTCTGCTGACGAAATATGTCGAGGCCGGGTGGCTGGGGCGTAAGACCGAGCGCGGCTTTTATGATTACCGAGGCGAAGTTCCGGTACCTACGCGTTGAGGGGGCCAGCCCCCTCGCCCGGACTTTGCCCGGGCTCACCCCCGGGATATTTTTAGCCAGGTGAAGACGCGGATCAGGTTTGTTCCGACTTGCCCAGAGACATGGTGTGATTTCTGAGCCAGGCCATGAAACCGCGCGGATCGCGCTCCAACAGCTCCAGATCGCGGTCCGAAATCGAGTCGCCGATGACCGGCGACTGGGGTTTATTGCAGGATCGGACGATCTCATGCAGCAACAGTCCCTGCCGGAGAATTGCAGAGACGCGGTTGGCAATCTGGTACCAGCGCGAATTACTGCCCGGAAAGAAAATTGGCACCACGCGCGCGCCCGAACGGCGGATCATCTTGGCGGTGAACACGTTCCATTCCCGCTCGATCGCAGGCCCGAACCAATCATCCGAGGACATCACAACACCGGATGGGAACAGCGCCACAACGCCACCGTTTTTGAGATGTTCCATAGCTTTGCCGCGCATTTCCAACATCTTGGCCTGCGCCTCGGGATCATGTGGAAATGGAACCGGAATCATGAATGATGTGGCCGCTTCGTCCAGCCCTGTCAGAACCGAACGGGTCAGGATGCGGTAATCGCTGCGTACCTGGCCGATCAGCTCGGCGAGAATCATGCCATCGACCATCCCATGCGGGTGGTTGGCGACGACGACGACCGGGCCGGTTTTGGGAATGCGGTCAATCTGTTTCTGCGGTGTGGTCAGGTCGATTCCCATAGTCTTGAGGGCACCGCCCCAGAACCGCTGGCCGCGATAGTATTCGTTCTTTTTTTCGAACTTGTTGACCATACGCAAAATGGTCAGCTTGCCTGTGCACCACTCGATGGCCCGAATGGCCGTCGAAGTCCAGGCATCGTCAAATGAGTTTGCATAGGTCAGAGTTCTACGGTCGTAGATCTCACCCTGATCTGCGGCCCCATCCACCACCGGGCTTGTCTTGGTCTCGTGCGTTGTTTCCGCCAATTCCTGGTCTTCCCGTTCTTCATGTCCCGGCGGGGCGGCTTAAAACCCCTCTCCGAACTTGTCATTCACAAGCGTTTCCAGAGCTTCTGCCAATGCCTCAGCATCCGGCCCGGACGTCTCGACGTCAATAGTTGTTCCGCGCGATGCTGCCAACATCAAAAGGCCCATGATACTATCGCCTGATGCAGAAAGTCCGTCTTTTGACACCTCAGCATGCGCATCGAACCCCTCCACAACCTCAACCAGCTTTGCCGAGGCCCGTGCGTGCAGGCCCTTTTCATTGATTATTTTCAGGCTTCGGTTAGTCATATTCAATAATCCGCTTTTAATCCAATGTCACATTCTGCGCATTGATGTACTTCCGTCCAGCCTCCATTGCCTGGCGGACGGCATCACCAATGGGCAAGTGGCGACTTTTGGCCAATTTGATCAGCATCGGCAGGTTTGCCCCATACAGAATACGCCGGTCCTGAGGAGCGCAGGCACGCAGACTGAGATTCGAGGGGCTGCCTCCAAAGAGGTCGGTGACGACAACAACACCATCGCCGGTGTCCACTTCGTCCGCGGCACGGCAGATTTCGGCCTGTTTTTCGTCCCGGTCGTGGTCAGCCTCAATCGCGACCGCCACGAGGCTGGCCTGCGGTCCGACCACATGTTGAGTGGCGGCCAGGTATTCCTGAGCCAACCCCCCATGTGCAACGATCACAATTCCGATCAATCTGACCTCACATTCAACGACCGACGTTCCATCTCGCGATGTCTAATTGCCACCTGCTGACCGTCTTCCGCAAGGGCCTTTGCAACGGCTTCTGCCAGGGCAACCGATCTGTGTTGGCCACCGGTACACCCGAATGCCACGGAAAGATGCGCTTTTCCCTCGGCCCGAAAGGCAGGCAACAGCAGGGTCAGCAAGCCCAGCACACCTTCAAAAAACGGTAAATAGTTTGCGTCTGACTGCACATAGTGCGCAACGTCAGGGTGTCGACCATCCGCTGCCCTGAATTCCGGGCGCCAATAGGGATTTGCGAGAAACCTACAATCGAACACCATGTCCAATCCGCGCGGAAGTCCACGTTTATAGGAAAAGGATTCGATGGAAACCGCCAGATGCCGCCCGCCTTGTGGTGCGAACCAATTCTCGACCTCTTCCCGCAGCTGATGCACGTTCAGAAGGCTGGTGTCGATCAGCGTGTCCGCGATCTCACGTATCGGTGTCAGCAGCTCTTTTTCGCGCTCAACACCGGTTTCCGGGCTGGCATTCTTGGCGACGGGATGCCGCCTTCGGGTTTCTGAAAATCGGCGCACCAGAACATCATCGCTGCAATCCAGATACAGAACCGTCAGATCGACCTGCGCCAACCGACCCAGTGTTTCGGCCAGTTCTATGAAGCCGATCGTTGAGAAATCGCGATTGCGTGCATCTATACCCAGCGCCATCGGACGGTCGCTGTCCGCGCTGTCAAGCAAGCGCAGCAAAAGTCCCATCGGCAGGTTGTCGATGGCCTCAAAGCCCAGATCTTCCAACACATGAATGGCAGTGGATCTTCCTGCCCCGGAGGGACCCGTGACAAGTACGATTCGCCTTTGCGATGTCATTTGTTCGGCCATTCGGGGTTTACACGCCCATTTCCCAGGAGTTGCATCAACGCTGCAGCCAAGTTGGGCACCCCCGCGCCCCGAAGCAAGGGAACAGTTTGCCTCAGCACGGAAATCATCAAAGTATCGGGTAGACGCTGAGGCTCATGCTGGTCCAGATCCACGACGTAATCCAACGGAACCGGGCCTGTGGGATCGGCTGCGAGCAGGCCAAACTGACGCGCCTCGATCAAACCGCGTATCTGTGGCACGGCGGATGCAAACACCCGATGATGCTGCATCTCCAAATTGACGCGGTCATCCGCAACCAAATCCGCACCATACGCCATCATTTGTAACGCCAGACCGGACTTCCCTGTACCGGACAAACCGATGATCAAAAGCCCGCGTCCGGCAAGCGAAACGCAGGAGGCATGTACACAGGCCCTGTCCTGACCTTTGGCGTGTGACAGTGTATCAACGTGCATGGATTTAAACGGGCAGCCCTACAACAAAGCGGGCACCCAGCGGATCCGACGTGATGTCGGCCTCGGTCGGGCGGATGTTTTCCGCCCAGATCACGCCGCCGTGGGCTTCGACAATCTGCTTCGAGATCGCCAGCCCCAGGCCCGAGTTATTGCCAAAATGTTCCGCCGGACGCTGCGAGTAGAATCGCTTGAACACTTTGGTGAGCGCCTGTTCGGGAATTCCTGGGCCGGTGTCTTCGACAACGACCAACACACGGTTGTCTCGCTGTCTGACCCAGACGCGAATGGCGTCATTTTCCTCGCAGAAGGAAATCGCGTTGGTGATCAGGTTGACAAAGACCTGCGCAAGTCGCGCTTCCAGCCCGTTGATCACAATTGGTTCGGAGGGCAGATCCGTAATGTAGTCGATGCCCTTGGATCGGGCATCTTCGCCCAGATACTGGCCGAGATTGCCCAGCAGCTTGAGCAGGTCAAAGGGTTGCTCTTCTTCCTTGACGAGTTCCGCATCCAGACGCGACGCATTCGATATGTCACTGACCAGCCGGTCCAGCCGCCGAACATCATGTTCGATCACATTCAGCAGTTTGTCGCGCTGATCCTCGCGTTTGATCATCCGCAGTGTGCCCACGGCGGATTGCAGGCTGGCCAGCGGGTTTTTGATTTCATGGGCGACATCAGCAGCAAACTGTTCGTTTGCGTCGATCCGGTTGTACAGCGCGGTTACCATACCACGCAAAGCGCGGCTGAGACGCCCTATTTCATCTGGACGACCACTGAGGTCCGGAATACGGATGCGCCCGGGGTTGACGCCCGTGCCCCGGTCTTTGCCCATTTCGGCGGCCGATGCCAGGTCAGCCAGCGGATTGGCAATGGTCGAGGCCAGTACAAGACTGAGGCCCACAGAAACCAACAGCGCCACCACGAACATCTGAAGAATGCGCTCCTGCTCACGGCGGGCAAGCGCATCGATTTCCCCCGCAGGACCAGTAATGGCAACCGCTCCGGCGGGAACATCCGCATAAAGGATCGGTGCGGCAGCCACGATAACCGTCTCACCCGCGCTGTCCTGTACCGCCTGCACCTGGCTGTGACCGGCAATCGCTTGCGGAATAATGGTCTGAACACGCTGCGCCAACGTCGGTGCCTCGGTTTCAGTTGACCAATTGAGTAGATTCGACAAACCCATCCAGACAGCATTTAGCGTGTCGCTGATCACCGTGCTGCCGGTCTGAATCTCGGCCTCGGATTGCAGAAGAACCGGCATATCTGAGGCTTGCGGGGCACCACGTGTCCAGCCGATTAACGTGCCGCTGGCGTCATATACAAAAACCTCGCCCCCTTCGGGCAGGGTGAGGCCAGACAAGGTATCCTTGACGTCCAGGTTCCCGGCATTCTGCCCGGATTGCTGTGCGCCCTGACGCAGCTGGGTTTCAAACACGTTGCTGACTAGCAGCGCATCGCCCAGCAGATTGCGGGCAGTCTGCTGAACCTTCTCTTTTCGTGAGTCGTCCAGATACAGCAACCCAGTGACCAGAATCACCAGAGCGATCAGGTTGAAAGTGATGATTTTGCGCGCCAGAGGTGAACCACGCAGAGAAAACAGGTTCCTCCGGGATCGCTTTTCCCTCAGCTCCGCTGACTCGGGGTCCTGGGGAATGACCCAGTCATCCCCTAGAACGACGTCACCGTCGCGCATTTCGCTGGCTTGTTCGGTGTCGCGCACGAGACCCCATTACCTCTTGCAGGCGGCCGCGCCTATTCTTCGTTGTACCGGTAACCGATACCATACAAGGTTTCGATCGCCGAGAACTCGGAATCAGCCGCGCGCATTTTTTTCCGCAGGCGCTTGATGTGGCTGTCGATCGTGCGGTCATCCACATAGACCTGATCGTCATAGGCGACATCCATCAACTGGTCGCGGCTTTTGACAAAACCCGGACGTTGGGCCAACGCCTGAAGCAGCAGGAATTCAGTCACGGTCAGGGACACATCATTCCCTTTCCAGCTGACCGCATGGCGCAACGGATCCATTCTCAGGTCGCCGCGTTCCATGACTTTAGTATCATTGCTGTTGGTTGCTACCGCGTCGCCGCTTGTTGCCTCTTGGCGGCGCAGCAAAGCCCGAATGCGTTCGACCAGCAAACGCTGCGAAAAAGGCTTCTTTACATAGTCATCCGCGCCCATGCGCAGGCCCAGAACCTCGTCGATCTCATCGTCCTTCGAGGTCAGAAAGATCACCGGCATCTGCGTCTTCTGACGCAGCCGTTGCAGCAGATCCATGCCGTCCATTCGCGGCATCTTAATATCCAGAACAGCCATGTCCGGCAGTTTCTTGTTGAACGCATCCAACGCGGCCTGGCCATCATTATAAGTTTCAACCTCGAAACCTTCGGCTTCGAGGGTCATGGATACAGACGTCAGTATGTTTCTGTCGTCATCCACAAGTGCAATCTTTGACATCGGGCTCACCCCTATTCCTGCTCACTCGCGCAATAATTCGCTTATTTGTAAGGCATTGTTGGCGGTTTTAAGACGCCGAATCAATCCGTAACTGCGAATCACGCCTTTGTTGCGGCAGGTCTGCGGCAAATTTGCCTTGATGCCCGCAAAAATCTGCCCGCTTTTCCGACATTGAATTTCTGATGGCGCTAAACTCGGGCTTGGTTGCGCTAACTGCGTCAAACCCGCCTGTTCATGCCCTGAATGACCGTGATAAGACGCGCTCAGCCGCCGGTTTTCCCGGCTCACTGCCCCAAAGGCGCAACGGCCAACGACCTTCGCGCCGCCACAGGAGAAGACACACATGACATCTGGACGGGTTAACCCGCAATTCCGCCTCGAAGATCAGGGCATCGAGGGTCTGGGCAATGTCTATTATAACTTCATGGAACCGGCGCTGATCGAAGAGGCGCTGAAGCGCGGCGAAGGCACACTTGGCAATGGTGGTGCGTTTCTGGTTACAACAGGTAAATTCACAGGCCGGTCGCCCAAGGACAAACACGTTGTCAAGACCGCCAGCGTTGCCGACACCATCTGGTGGGAAAACAACGCCGAAATGAGCCCCGAAGGCTTTGACGCACTGTACAATGATATGCTGGCCCATATGAAAGGCCGTGACTATTTTGTGCAGGATCTGGTTGGTGGTGCTGATCCGGCTTATGCGATCAATGTTCGTATGGTCACTGAACTGGCGTGGCATAACTTGTTCATCCGACACCTGCTGCGTCGCCCGGACCGCGAGGATCTGGATGAGTTCACTGCCGATTTCACGGTCATCAACTGCCCCAGCTTTCAGGCCGACCCGGCAAAGCACGGCTGCCGCAGCGAGACCGTGATTGCAATGAATTTCGACCGCAAGCTGATCCTGATCGGCGGCACCGAATATGCCGGTGAAAACAAGAAATCGGTTTTCACCCTGCTGAACTACATGCTGCCCGAAAAAGGTGTGATGCCGATGCACTGCTCGGCCAACCATGCCGTTGGCAACCCGGTCGACACCGCCGTGTTCTTCGGCCTGTCCGGCACCGGCAAGACAACCCTGTCCGCCGATCCTTCGCGCATACTGATCGGGGATGACGAGCACGGCTGGTCGGATCGCGGCACCTTCAACTTCGAAGGCGGATGCTATGCCAAGACCATCAACCTGAATGCAGAGGCAGAGCCGGAAATCTACGCGACCACCTCGAAATTCGGTACGGTGATCGAAAACATGGTCTTCGACCCCGAAACCAAGGAACTGGATTTCGACGACGACTCACTGACTGCGAACATGCGCTGCGCCTATCCGCTCGAATATATCTCGAACGCGTCCAAAAGCGCACTGGGTGGTCACCCGAAGAACATCATCATGCTGACCTGCGATGCATTTGGCGTTCTGCCCCCGATCGCGCGGCTGACGCCAGCACAGGCAATGTATCACTTCCTGTCGGGTTTCACGTCAAAAGTGGCCGGTACAGAACGTGGCATCACCGAGCCGCAGCCGACTTTCTCGACCTGTTTTGGCGCACCGTTCATGCCACGTCGCCCAGAGGAATACGGCAACCTGTTGCGGGACAAGATCGCTCAACACGGCGCGACCTGCTGGCTGGTCAACACCGGCTGGACCGGAGGCGCCTATGGAGTAGGCAGCCGGATGCCGATCCACGCAACCCGCGCTTTGTTGACCGCCGCTCTGGAAGGCTCGCTGCGCGACGCCGAGTTCCGCAAGGATGCCAATTTCGGCTTTGACGTTCCGGTCTCTGTCCCGGGCGTCGCCGAAGTTCTGCTTGACCCGCGCCGCACTTGGGACGATCAGGCCGCATTCGACAAACAGGCCGAGAAACTGGTTCAGATGTTTGCCGAGAACTTCGAGCAGTATCTGCCCTTCATTGACGACGACATCAAAGCCGTCGCAATCGGATAAATTGGGAAAGGGGCTGAAAAGCCCCTTTTGCCTTACGCCTGCCGCACTTCTCCCTAAGGTTGTTTGTGGTAATAAGCACATACAATTGCGTTGTTTCAAAATGCAATTTGCGCTAGCTCTGATAGTCGCTGTGACGAAAAAACCCGGCACTTTTGCGCCGGGCACTGGCTGAAAATTAATTGGGGGTCACTCATGTGCGCACACTCACAACGCGGGATTGAGCAACCTAATCAGCCACCTAGTCTAAGTAAATGGGGATGAGTGTCAATACGAGACTTTCTGAAATGCGCGTCATTCAGAATGACTCAAATGGTCGCAATTAGGCGGCAAACGGCACAGAAAACTGTAGGTAACATTATGACTGAGATCTCGAAACTCACCGAACTGCGCAAATTGATGAAAAGCATGGAGCGCACATTAGGCCTGGAAAATCTATCTCCGGTTGAGCGCGACATTTACTATGCCGCCGAAGAGCTTTCCAAGCCCGATCGGGAAGTACGCACGTTCGGTTTGATTGAGCACACGTTGGTTCAGAGCGTTTCGCGCCCGACTTTCTTCCGCGCGCTGAAATCTCTGGTCGAAAAAGGCTATCTTTCTCAAAGCGGCAGCGCCAACCGAGGACGGTACATCGTTCATGCGCCCAGATGAAGCGATCCACGAGCGCAAGGAGCCGTGATCACTTTGCGCGCGTGGGCTACTGAAACGCTTCTGGCCTCTCTGGCCTATGTGCTGGCGTCGATCCTTACCTTCGCCGTTCTTATGCCGTTGCAGAACGTGTTTTTCCCGGAATATCCAAGCCGGGCGAGCCTGTTGTTTCTGCCGCATGGTGTACGGGTTCTGACGGCGTGGCTGTTGGGGTGGCGCGCCATTTTCGCATTGTTGCCAGGCGTGTTCATCGTTTTCGCCTATTTGGGTGGAACGGACGTGTTCCTGCCCAGCCGCCTGATGGCCATCGCGATTGCAGTTCTGACTGTCCCGGCCATTTTTTATCTTCTCAAAGCAATCGGATGGAACCTGTTTCCCCGCCCGGACCGCAAACCCTGCTGGATATGCGTGATGGGCGTCGGTGTCATCACGTCCTTCCTTGTCTCCGGGTTGACCAATTTGGCTTTTGGCAGTGCGACGGTCGAATACATCGCTTTCCTGATCGGCGATATATCAGGCTTGTTCTTCCTGATGCTGGGTCTGTATTTTGCCTTCAGGTTTGCCGACAAGCGACGGGTTTAAGGTGTCACCCCATCAGGCCCCGCCGCAGTAAATTCAAGCCGGCCACCAGCAAGACAAACAGTGTGACCTGGCGGAAACTGGCCTGATCAAAATGGTCCTGCAGCTTGATGCCCACCCACATCCCCGCCAAAGCAGGAAGAACCAAGGTCGCGGAAAATGGGATCGTCTCCGCGCGAACAATACCGGACATCTGATGGGCAATTAGCAAAAGCACCGCGCCCAGCCCATAAATGACACCTTGTATTCGAATCTGTTCCTTCTTGGGTGTATTCAAAGCCGTAAGATAGGCAACCGTCGGCGGACCCCATATTCCCGACATGCCGCCGACGAAACCCGCAATGCCTCCGATCACGGCCTCAATACCCTGTGACGGGCGGCTCAGAGTCAGACGGGCGCCCAGTAATTGAAACAGAACGAACACAGATACGAATGCACCGATGAGGATCAGAAAAACAGAATTCGGGACCAGTGCGACAAGCTGCGCACTCAGCACCAGTAAGAGGCCGCCAACAACAAGAAATACCCGGAACCGAAGGATTGCAGAATAGGCTGCGCTGGCCCCACCCCGAAGTGCCTGAAGCCCATTGGTTACAAGTGTCGGCAAAATCAGACCCGCCAACGTCAGATCCGGCGGCAAAAAGGAATTAAGTCCTGACACAAACACCATGGGCATGGCAAAGCCAACTATACCCTTGATCCACCCTGCGGCAAAAGCGACGGCCATGGCCAACAGCAGTTCCTGCGGCGAGAGAATGGAAAACAGGTTCATTCCCCCTAGATATCATCTGGATATTCTTCTGCATTGCAAAAATGATGGGGTAATATTTGAACTTTTTTACATCATAATTGGTATTTTTGTTGCGCTGCACGTGCAGCATGATATGACCAGACGACCGAGGAAAGGACGCGATTCATGGCCCACGACGGACAGGATATGACCGAGATGACAACTGCTGCAGTTTTGCCCGATCTTCTGAATATGACCCGGGCTGCCGTACCCGCGGTAGAAGCCGTTTTTGAAAAGGCCCGTGAATCCGTGCGCCGCATGGTCTCGGCAGATGGCCGTATCTCTGGCGCTCTGATCGAAGCAAACCAGACCGCCGCACATGGTCTGGCCTGGCTGGCCACGTATAATCAGTCGCTGCAACAGATGCAGCGCTGGGCCGAAGCACTTCAGGCCGAAGGCAAGTTCGGCGAAGTCGAGCAGTTGCTTCACCAGATAGCTTTTGGCGAGTACCTGCATCAGGTCGCAGGTGGCATCCCGATGAACCAGGGCGAAGTCGTGCGCCTTCAGGATATGGGTCTCGGTTGGGATGCGCTGTCGGGCTTTCAGTCGTCCGAAGTACAGACCTTGATGGCGCAGGCAAACTCACAAGCCGCACGCAGCCGTTTGGTCGAGCTGATGCAGGATCAGGCCGGTGCCACCATGTTCGGCGCGTCGGGCCTGGACGAAGAACTTGAGATGATCCGCGACCAGTTCCGCCGCTATGCGCAGGAAAAGGTCGAACCGTATGCCCATGAATGGCACCTCAAGGATGAGCTGATCCCGCTGGAAATCATCGAAGAGCTGGCGGAAATGGGCGTTTTCGGGCTGACCATCCCGGAGGAGTTTGGCGGTTTCGGCCTGTCCAAAGCCTCGATGTGCGTTGTGTCCGAAGAACTGTCGCGTGGCTACATTGGCGTTGGCTCACTGGGCACCCGTTCGGAAATCGCAGCCGAATTGATTATCGCCGGCGGCACAGACGAGCAAAAGGCCAACTGGCTGCCGAAACTGGCCAGCGCCGAAATTCTGCCGACCGCTGTCTTCACTGAACCCAACACCGGCTCGGATCTTGGCAGCCTGCGCACCCGTGCCGTGAAGGACGAGAACGGTGATTACCGGATCACCGGCAATAAGACCTGGATCACCCACGCCGCGCGCACCCATGTCATGACCCTGCTGGCGCGGACCGATCCCGACAGCACCGATCACCGCGGCCTGTCCATGTTCCTGGCCGAAAAAACACCGGGCACGGACGAGAACCCCTTCCCCACTCCCGGCATGACCGGTGGTGAGATCGAGGTTCTGGGCTATCGCGGCATGAAGGAATACGAGCTGGGCTTTGACGGCTTCCACATCAAGGGTGAAAACCTGCTGGGGGGTGAAGAAGGCAAGGGTTTCAAACAGCTGATGGAAACCTTTGAAAGCGCCCGCATCCAGACTGCCGCTCGCGCTATCGGCGTGGCGCAAAGCGCGCTGGATATCGCCATGCAATATGCGATCGACCGCAAGCAGTTCGGCAAATCGCTGATCAACTTCCCGCGTGTCTCGGGCAAGCTGGCAATAATGGCGGTCGAGATCATGATTGCGCGCCAGCTGACCTATTTCAGCGCGTGGGAGAAAGACCACGGCCAGCGCTGTGATCTTGAGGCCGGCATGGCCAAGCTGCTAGGCGCCCGGGTGGCCTGGGCAGCAGCCGATAACGGGCTTCAAATCCACGGCGGCAATGGCTTTGCGCTGGAATACAAGATCAGCCGCGTTCTGTGTGACGCGCGCATTCTCAACATTTTCGAAGGGGCTGCCGAGATTCAGGCACAGGTCATAGCACGACGTCTGCTCGGGTGACCGGAACCGGCACCCCGTTTCCCCAACTGACCCGGCCTTTGCGCCGGGTCTTTTTCTTTACGGTGGGGTTTGTACGCACTCTGTCCTTGGAACCTTCCGTTTTGTACAGGCCCACATCGACGCCCTTCAGCGCCTCTACAACGGCACGTGTGACTGGCACGTGTCCAAACTTCCCCCTTTGATCCCGGCACTTTCACCGTTACAGCGTCAGCTGGACCTGACTCAACCCGATCAGCATTTGGTACTTCGCATGACCCGATCCTTCTTCGTCCTTTGCGCCACTCTGACGACGCTCTTTCTTGCGGGCTGCACCACCCCTGCGCCAACGGCCAGTCAAAGTGATATCGAGACGCTTGCGCAGTCGATCCAAAGGCTTGGGCCGGATGTCGATCCGGTTGAAGCCCAGAAGGCGGCAACCATCGCCTACACCTATTCGCAGCAATTGGCGCGGGACTGGAATGTCACCGACCCGGCCATCGTCCACAACGCCAAGGTCATTAACGGATTCCGTGAAAAAGGGTTGTGCAATGACTGGGCCGAAGCCATGACCAAGCGGCTGCGGCAGGAAAACTTCCGGACACTGGACCTGAATTGGGCCACTTCTCCGCCGACATCCTTTCGAATTATCCACCATTCGGCGTCTATCAGCGCCAAGGGGGATTCGATGTATGACGGCATCATCCTTGATCCCTGGCGCAACAGTGGCGCATTGTACTGGGCGCCGGTGCGCGAGGATACGCGCTATAACTGGAAACCCAGGCAGGAAGTGCGCGAGCAACTGCTGAACGGGTCCCTCCCCTACTGACCGTGGTTCCGCCGACAACCCCGATGCGCTAAGACCCAGCTATGACACGCCTGATCCTGACCCTGTCTTTGATGGCACTGTTCCAATGCGACAAGGACGAAACCGTTGCGGCCTATGGTGCGGCGGACCAGATTTGGGTGCTGCAGGAGATCGATGGTCAGCCCTATGAGGCGAGTGCTCTGCTGCGGTTTCCCGAAGAAGGCAGGATTTCCGGAAACGCTCCGTGCAACAGCTATGACGGAACACTCAACGCGCCCTACCCGTGGTTTGAGGTTCAGAACCTCAGCGCGACGCGCGCCGCCTGCGCGGGGCTCGAAGCGGAAGGGTTCTACTTTGCCGCCCTCATGACCATGACCCAATCCGAAGTGTCAGGCAATGTGCTGATCCTGCGAAACGAGGATGGGCACGAGATGGTGTTCACAGCCGCCGAGTGACCTGATCCACGAACCTGGCCCGCGCTTCGGGCAGCGGATTATGCCCCAAAGACGGCGCGACGCGGTGTTCCAGGAAATACCCGGTCGTGCGCAGGGCCTCTGCGATCTCGGCGTCGGGCGCAGTGCCTTCCCCGCGCAGACAGGGCGGAAGGGGCAACAGCTTGTCCGCCCAATCACCGGCGCCATTCGCACTAACGGAACGGCCTGTTTTGGGCGATACGTAGATCAATCCTTCGGTCACACCTGTCACGGCGCAGGCTGTCAGATCAAGGCCAAAGCCAAGTTCGTCCAGCAGCGCGAGTTCCCATCGCAGATAAGCCAGAGGCCAGATCTCGTCCTGCCCCAGCAGGTCCATCAACTGTTCCGTCCGTGTATAGAGCGAGGCGTGTGGTTCCCGTTCGGGCAAACAAAAGGACAAGAGAGAGACGACAGCGTTGAGCCCGGACAGTGCCAGCCGCCCTGAAAACGCGGCTGCCGCGCGGGACCGCAGGGGCTCGACCTGAAAGGTGCCGATATGTTCTTCCAGTCGCGCGCGCCACAGCACGTCCAGTTGCGCGCCAGGTTGCAGGATCGGCGCGATCTTGCGGCTGGTCCCACCACGCACCACACCGGCATGACGACCATGGCCTTCGGTGAAGACCTCGATAATCGCCGCTGTTTCGCCATGGCGGCGTAAAGTCAGGAGTATTCCGTGATCGCGCCAGTCCAAAACTCGACCCTGCTGTTGGTTGGGTTGGATCGCAGAAAATCCCAAGCGACGTCGGCGCGCAAGGGCGGAACTTCTTTTCCCGCTTTCGACGAGAGTCCTTTTTCCGAAGGCGCCATAGTTTTGTGACTTCGTGCCACCCGTCTTGTGCACGTTCTCGCAACCCCCACCTGCGCTTCAAACAGAAGGGGCCGCGCCATGATAGATGACGAACCGCAACCTGCCGTGTATTACGACAAACACGAAATCTGGACGCCGGATCCGACAGCCGCAGACATGCAGGTCTATGAGACGTTTGCTTCGGCCGTCGTCGAACTTGTGCAGGTGCTGGATGACAACAAGCCGATGTTGTCACGGGATGTCTACGCCCGCTTTTTTGCGTCTCTGCTGCACCTGTCCAGAATGTTGGGCGAATACGAAGACGGGTGGAACGGCGGAGATGGCGCGTGATCCAAAGGCGAGCGAAGACCGTGGGGAAGAATATCAGCCTTTCATTCCAAAGGCCCCGGAAGAACGCGTCAGCTGACCCACAGACCGATGGAAACCCCGTCAGTTCCCTGTTCGGGTAGGTCGGGGGCCGCCAAAGCTATTCCGAAAAACGCGTTGCTTGAATCCAGTTCAGGTATTAATGTTCCGCTTATGTTCTTAAAGTGGGATTCCAAAAAATGTCTCTTAACTATATCATGATCGGTTCTAACGACGTTGCCAAAGCGCGGAAATACTATGACGCGGTTGTTCCCCAGATCGGCGGAAAGGTCATCGCCGAGTATATGCCGCACGCTGTGTGCTATGAGCTGCGTGGCGGCGGATGCATATGGGTCGCGACACCCTTCGACAAAGAAGTCGCGACGATCGGAAACGGGAACATGGTTGGTCTGCTGTGCCAAAACGAAGCGGAAGTTCGCGATGCGCACGCAACCGCGCTTGCAAATGGCGGAGCAAACGAAGGTGATCCGGGTGACCGCCCCCAATATGGTCCGAACTTTTTTGGCGCTTATGCACGCGACCCTGACGGGAACAAGATGAGCTTTGTCTATTTTAGCGACGCAGGTTGATGGCGCTGAAAACCACTTGCGAACTTGATAGTGAGAAAAACCTCAGGCGGCAGGAGGTTTAGAACGTCACACCTGCGTGAATTAGGATGCCGATGACCATTAATAAGTTCAGCACCATCGAGAGTCCGTTGCCCACATAGATGGGCAGCTTGCCCACCACCATACCATAGGCAAACCACAGGAAGGACAGCCCGGCATAGAGAGACCAGGACAGAAGCGACTGACCGGTCGCGTGTTCGGAATGGGTAAAGTAGAGCTTGATCAATTGTGGAAGCGTGGCAAAAGGCCCGACAACGCCGACAAAGACCATGAAGCCCTCGAACCGCTGCATCCAGTGGCCGAGTTCCGATTTCTCCAGTTTCTCCGCAAGCGTTTCAGTCACGAAAGCCCCTCTTGGTTGCGCTCGGTCCGTAGGACACGTCAGGCCTTACAGGCCAATTGCAGCAATAAAATAGTCGCTTTGATCTCGGCGTCAAAGACCCTTCTGAATCGTGGTCACTCCAGCCCCTCTTCGCCCAGCAGGTGCCGCCCCTGCCGGTCTTCGACCTCAATCACCCAGAGGTCCGGGTCAAAGCCACGTTGACGCTGGATGGCCTGGTCCACGTGGCCCTCCGGGCCAGACGAGAGTTCGACCCATTTTCGTTCACCACTCATCAGATCAAAGCTGCGTTGGAACGCAACGGCCTGTCCATCCAGCGTGTTCAGCTTGACCAGAACTGCGCCTGCCGTGTCATCGCCATGGGCCACCACATAGGCCGGGATATCCTGAAATCGCAGCCGCGCCAGATAGGCGTGGACCCAGAACTCGGCCGTCAGACGGGTCATGCGTTTCCGTCTTTGAAATCCAGACCCATTTCCGAGTAACGCTCGGATTCTTCCAGCCAGTTGGGCCGGACCTTCACTTGCAGGAACAGGTGAATTTTGCGGTCGAGGAATTCTTCCAGTTCTGCCCGCGCAGCCTGGCTGACGGCCTTGATGGTCTCGCCCTTTTTGCCCAACACGATGCCTTTGTGGCCGTCACGCATGACATAGATGACCTGATCGATCTTGGCAGAGCCGTCTTTGCGTTCTTCCCAGTTCTCGGTCTCGACAGTCAGCTGATAGGGCAATTCCTGATGCAGGCGAAGAGTAAGTTTCTCGCGCGTCATTTCCGCGGCGATCATGCGCAGGGGCAGATCGGCGATCTGATCTTCGGGATAGAGCCAGGGGCCTTCAGGCAGTTCAGAGGCCAGCCACTTACGCAGGTCCTCGACGCCGTGGCCCTTTTCAGCCGAGATCATGAAGGTTTCGGCAAACGGGTAGCGTGCGTTCAGGTCACTGGTCAGCGCCAGCAGCTTTTCGGACGGCACCTTGTCGATCTTGTTGATCGCCAACGCGATGGTGCGGCCCTGCCCGATCTCTTCCAGACCTTCGAGGATGCGTTCAACCCCTTCGGTGATACCACGATGCGCTTCAACCATCAGGACAACGACGTCCGCATCTGCGGCCCCGCCCCATGCAGCAGCTACCATGGCGCGATCCAGGCGGCGGCGGGGTTTGAACAGGCCGGGCGTGTCGACGAAGACCAGTTGCGCGTCGCCTTCCATCGCCACTCCGCGGATACGCGCGCGGGTGGTCTGCACCTTATGAGTCACGATCGAAACCTTGGCCCCGACCATGCGGTTCAGCAGGGTTGACTTACCCGCATTGGGCTCTCCGATCAGGGCGATAAATCCGGCGCGTGTGGTCATGAGTCTGGCGATCCTGTTTGCAAGTGCGCACCCCTATAGCAGAAAGCTTCGACGGGCCAGAGGGATTTGTCGCATTGCGGCCATGCGATTTCGATGTCAGATGAACGCAGACGCCCAGCCATTCCCAGCCCGGCATCAAATCCGTTCAGTGAGGTTTTCATGAAACGTCGCGAGTTTCTTCTTGGAAGCAGCGCCGCTGCAAGTGTTTTGGGATTGGGAGCGTTGCCTCTGACGGCCAGCGATGCTGCGCAGGAGCTGGTGTTGCAACCTGCCAGCTATCGGTTGCGCGATCAGCTGACCACAGGGATGGTCAGCCTGTCACCAGATGCGCCACCACCGGTTCTTTACGGGCGTCAGGGCGAAACACTGCGTCTGACGGTGCGCAATACCCTGCCCGATTATACTGCGATGCATTGGCACGGGCTGCGCATCCGCAACGAGATGGACGGGGTACCCTACCTGACCCAGATGCCCATCGGCGAAAACGAGAGCTTTACCTATGAATTCACACCGCCGGATGCGGGCACGTATTGGTATCACCCTCATTGCATGACGATGGACCAGATGGCCCGAGGGCTGACCGGTGTGATGGTGGTTGCCGAACCGGAAGACCCGGGATTCGACAGCGAGCAGGTGATCAATCTGCGGGATTTCCGACTGGACGAAGATGGAGCGTTTCTCCCGGCTTATACTGCCCGCGGCGCTGCGCGGGCAGGCACGTTTGGCAACGTGCAGACCGCCAACTGGCAGAGCGAAGCAGCGTATGACCACGCCGCGGGCAGTCTGGTGCGCGTACGGGTGGTCAATACGGACACGACCCGTATCTACACGTTGCATCCCGAAGGGGCCGAGGTCCGGATCATCGCATGGGATGGTCATCCGGTTGAGATTGACGTGACACTGCCCACAGCAGCCAAGCCGCTATTGCTTGCCCCGGGTCAACGGGTGGATCTGGCGGTTCGGATGCCGGACGACGAGGGGCAGTCAGCCCTGCTGGTAGCCAAGTTTCCCGGGCAGAAACACCTCACTATGGTCCGGTTGCGGGCTATGGGCAAAACCATTGCAAGAGACCTGCAAGAGCTGCGCCCATTGCAGGTAAACCCAGTCGCGCGCCCTGATCTGGGTCAGGCCGAGTTGCATGAATTCGTGTTCGGTTGGACCCCGGAAGGCGGCGCCCCGAATGACGGGTTCTGCGGGTCGTTGGGCTATAGTTTCTGGTCGATCAACCGCACGCCCTGGCCAGGCGATGCGGCGCAGGGAACCGGGCCAATGGCCGTGCTGCAACGGGGCAAGAGCTATGTTCTGCGACTGCGCAATGAATCGCCCAACCTGCACCCGATCCACCTGCACGGGCTGGCCTTCGTTCCGCTGACGTCGAACCTGCGCAAACTGCCACCGTTGCTGTCCGATACCATGCTTTTGTTGAAAGACGAGACCGTCGACGTCGCGCTGGTCGCGGACAATCCCGGCGACTGGGCGTTTCATTGCCACGTGATAGAACACCAGAAAACCGGACTGGCCGGGTTCATCCGGGTAATCTGACCCTAGCCCGGTGGTGACATGTTCAACGCCAGAACGTGGTTCGGATAGGCTTGGTCTGCGATACGGAAATCCGTGACGCCGACCTGACGGAAGCCTTTGGACAGGTAGAAATCGATGGCCGGAGCGTTCTCGGAATTGGTCGTCAGCCAGATTTCGGTGCGGCCTTTGTTCCGGCAATGGTCAATGGCCACCTGCAACAAAGCTGACCCGATGCCCTTTCCGTGGTGGCGCGGCTGCACGTAAAAGGTCACGATCTCAAGATCGGAAAGCCCGTCAATGGGTGGATCACGGCCCTCTGCCAACCGAATGTAGCCATCGATTCCATCGCGGTTTTCAGACACCACCAGAAGATCACTCCCTTCCTCTAGCAGCGTTTCGAACCGTGCGGTTGTGAACTCGGACAATGCAAACTCGGCGAAGAAAGAACTTACGCCATGGCGCAGGTATGTGCCGATCCAGACTTCAATCGACAACGCGGCCAGGCTGGCGGCGTCCGATTTCCGGGCTGGTCTGAGCTTCATGCCCCTAGGACGAGCTGGCCGGACTCAACCGTTCCAGCAAAGCCTTCGCCGCGGCCTGTTCGGCCTGACGTTTGGATCCTGCGGTGGCCTGTGCCTCGGTGCCGTCCTGAAGGCGGGCCGCAATGGTGAATATCGGGGCGTGGTCTGGACCACTGCGTTTGACTTCGACGTATGTGGGCGGCTTTTGTCCACGCGCCTGCGCCCATTCCTGCAACGAGGTCTTGGCGTCACGCGCATCTGCCTCGACCTCGTGGATGCGGTCCCCCCAAAGCGCCAGGATGACATCGCGGGCGGCCTCGAACCCCGCATCCCGGTAGATGGCGGCGATCACGGCCTCCATCGCGTCACCCAGCAGCGCTTGCTTGCGGCGGCCACCAGTCAGCATCTCGGACCGGCCCAGTTTCAGGACCGCGCCCAGATCGATCTGGCGGGCTACATCTGCGCAGGCCTCCTTGCGGACCAATGCGTTGAACCGGGGGGCCAACTGGCCTTCGGAGGCTTTTTTGTCAGCTTCAAGCAACGCGGTGGCCATGACAAGGCCCAGGACGCGGTCGCCCAGAAACTCCAGCCGCTGATTGTCTGGTCGGGTGGACGAAGACACCGAGCCATGGGTCAGCGCACGCACCAGCAGTTCGGGGTTTTTGAACTCATACCCCAATCGCCGCTGGAACGCCTTTATCTCAGACGAAAGCTTCAATTGACCGCCTTGAAGAAGCGGTCCGACCGCCATGTCCAGAAGAACAGCATCGAACGGCCGGCAGACGAGAACATGATCCGGTCGGCGCGACCGATCAGGTTTTCATAAGGCACGTATCCCACACCACCGGCAGATTGCGGCAGACGGCTGTCGCTGGAGTTGTCACGGTTGTCACCCATGAAGAAATAGTTGCCCTCGGGCACGGTATAGATGCCGGTATTGTCCGATGCCTGGTTGCCGATGTTCAGCACATCATAGGAAACGCCATTGGGCAGGGTTTCGATTAGGCGCGACTTTTCGCAGGTGCCGCCAATACCGACAGGACCGTTTTCACAGCGCGGGCGCAGACGCTGCGGGCCTTGTGGTTCTGCAACTTCGGTGAACACGCCATCGGGCTGCTGTGGAACCGGAGTGCCATTGAGGATGATCTGGCCATCGCGGACCTGGATCCGGTCGCCCGGCAACCCGATCAGGCGTTTGATATAATCACGCCCGGTGACCGGATGGCGAAAGACGATGACATCGCCACGTTCCGGATCACCGCCCCAGATACGGCTGTCGTCGTCGCCCTTCATCCAGCCACAGATGTCTTCGGCGTCCACATTCAGGCCGACGCTGGGGATGATCAGGCTGGGGCAGGATGCATAGGAATAGCCATAAGCCATCTTGTTGACGAAGAGGAAATCACCGATCAGCAGCGTCTGCTTCATCGAGCCCGAGGGGATCCAGAACGGCTGAAAGAAGAGGGTACGGAACACGCCGGCAATCAGCAGCGCATAGACGATGGTTTTGATCGTCTCCCAGACGGGATTTCCGGTCTTGGCTTCCTCGGCCATACTGCTCTCTCCAGTTCTTTGCTTGGCTTCGCTGCTACATGCGGGGGCGATGGGGGTGAGTCAAGGCTGCGTGGTGAGATCTTGAAGCGGCCGCGCCTCGATCACCACGAAAGCCTGCGCCCAGGGATGGTCATCGGTCAGCGTGACGTGGATGATCGCCTCGTGCCCTTCAGGCGTCATTTCGCGCAGCCGTTCGGCGGCCCAGCCTGTCACATGCATCACGGGCTGGCCGGTGCGCAGATTGGTGACGGCCATGTCTTTCCACGCGATGCCCATGCGCAAACCGGTACCCAGCGCCTTGGAACAGGCCTCTTTCGCGGCCCAGCGTTTGGCATACGTACCCGCGGTGTCGGCGCGGCGTTCGGCCTTGCGCTGTTCGGTGTCAGTAAAGACGCGATTGCGGAACCGGTCGCCGAACCGGTCGAGCGTGCCCTGGATGCGATCAATATTTGCCAGGTCTGTGCCGATGCCGAGGATCATGACAATCTCACCGTCAGGATCTTGTAACTCGCCACACCAAAGAACCCGGCGAAGGCGAAATCGAACCAGCGGCGGGCGCGGCTGTAGGTGCGGACCATGCGCTCGGATGAAAACAGAAATGCATAGCCGATGAAGATCAAAAGCGATCCGGCATAGAGCATGGCGAAATAACCCAGCAGCATCGACAGGCTGGCATCATTGGGCGCGACGATGGCATAGATCGAGCCCCAGCTGAGGATCGCCTTGGGGTTGGTCAGGTGAATGGCCGCGCCCTTGGCAAAGATGGTCGGCAAAGTACCCGTGACCGGTTTGCCCAAAGCGACCTCATCCGAGGTCATCGCACGACGCAGGGCCTTCAGCGCCAGCCAACCCAGATAAACTACGCCGATATAGCGGATCACCTCGAACACCCAGACATTGGCCAGCATGATCGCCGACAGGCCAAGCGCGGCGGCAATGCCCCACGCGGCAGATCCAGCGCAAATGCCCAGTGCAAAGGCCAGCCCAGCGGTGCGGCCTTCGTTCATGGCTGTTCCGGCAATGCCCATCGTGGCGGGGCCCGGAGAGCCGCCAGCCATCAGCCAGGCTAGCCAGATGGCGACAAAGCCGGGGGTGATCACGCCCGCGCCTCATCCATAAGGCGGCGCATTTCCTGAATGGCCGGGGTCAGACCCAGAAAGATCGCCTCGCCAATCAGGAAATGACCGATATTCAGTTCCTTGACCTCTGGGAAAGCGGCGACCGGTTTCACGGTGTCATAGGTCAGGCCATGACCCGCATGAACCTCAAGCCCCAGCGAATGGGCGAAAGAGGACATCTGGCGCAGCGATTCAAGCTCGCGCTCGGCATCCTCGATACGGCCTTCGGCATAGGCGTCGCAATAGGCGCCGGTGTGCAGTTCGATTACCTCAGCACCGATACGGTGCGCGGCCTCGATCTGGCGTTGATCGGCGGCGATGAAGATCGACACCCGACAGCCGACATCACGCAAAGGCGCGATGAAATGCGCCAGCCTGTTTTCCTCGCGCGCGACTTCAAGACCGCCCTCGGTGGTGCGCTCCTCGCGCTTTTCGGGAACGATGCAAACCGCGTGCGGCTTATGGCGCAAGGCGATTTTCTGCATCTCGGGCGTCGCGGCCATCTCAAAGTTCAGCGGCACCGACAGAACCTCCATCAGCCCGTCGATATCGGCGTCCGAGATATGGCGTCGATCTTCGCGCAAATGCGCGGTGATGCCGTCGGCGCCTGCTTCTTCCGCCAGTTTCGCGGCGCGCAACGGATCCGGATAGTCCCCGCCCCGCGCATTGCGCACCGTGGCCACGTGATCGATGTTCACACCCAGACGCAGATGGTTCTCAGACATCCCTCGATTCCTTTTGCATGTTTTGGCCCGAGCCTAGAGGCTCTGCCGAAGAAACGGCAGCCGAATCTTCGGCCAAACGCTTGATTTCATCAAACTTCGCCTTGATCTTGGCGCGACGGCGCTGCTGGTACGTCAGTATCAACGGCAGGCTGAGGTAATAGCAGATCACACCCGCAACGACGCCCGGAATGATCCCACCGATCATGTAGGGGTAGAAGACGTCGTCGTAGAACTGCGACAGCCCGTGCCAGTCGGCCACGCGATCCGTAAACAACGCCAAGAAATTGTTCTTGAGATCCCCTATGGCATTGGCGAATTTGCCCATCAGCCCCCGTGTGTCGCCTTCTTCGTATTCGGTGCCCAGCAGGAAATGCCCGGTCTGAAGACAGATCACCCCAATCGGTACATACGTGAGCGGGTTGCCAAAGAACGTGCCGCTGAGCGCGGCCAGAAGATTGCCTTTGATCAGCCTTGCGCCAATGGCGGCGACAAGAAAATGCAACCCGTAAAACGGAGTAAAGGCCGCGAAAACACCCGCCCCTATGCCGCGCGCGATCCGGTCAGGGGTATCCGGCAAGCGCCGGACGCGGTGTTTCACGTAATGGAAGGCGCGGGTCCATCCGCCACGCGGATAGACGAAATCCGATGCGATCTGGACTGGAGAGCGTCGGTCTCGGCGCTTGAATACCACCCGTGATCACCCCTTCTCAGCCAGCCGCAACCGAAGTCTTGACCTGATCCCGATACCGTTCGACCGCAGCAACATCGCTTTCCGCCTCTAGCATCAGCATGAGTGAGTGAAGCTGTTCAAGGTCGCGCAGCTCGACATTGATCAGAAGGCGATAAAAATCCGGTTTGCGATCAACAAACTCGAGGTTCGAGATATTGGCCTTTTTCTCGCCGATCAATGTGCAAATACGCCCCAGAACTCCGGCGTCGTTGCCAATGGTCAGATCCAACGTCGCGCCATAGACGGCCGGGTGGGTGCCCGAGTGCCAGTGCAGATCGACCCACCGGTCAGGTTCGCCTTCGAACTCGCTGAGCCGGTCGCAATCGATGGCATGTACAACCACGCCCTTGCCCCGATAGGTGATGCCAACGATACGTTCCCCCGGCAGCGGCTGACAGCAGGGGGCCCGGTCGAACTTCTGCCCCGGCTCCAGGCCGATCACGGCACGACGCAGCGGAATGGCGTCGCCGTCGTCCTTGGCAAGTTCGGGATAGACGGCCTGAACCACCTCATGCGCGGTCAGTTCGGCGCTGCCAAGACGGGCCAGCAGCTCGTGCCGATCTTTCAGGCGCAGGTGTTTTGCGGCGGTATCGAGCGCTTTGTCGGTCGCCTTGCGGCCCACGTGCTCGAACCCGGAACGGGCCAGTTCCTTGCCCAGCTTGATGAATCGTTCCCGATCCACCTCGCGCAGGGCGCGGCGAATGGCGGTACGGGCCTTGCCGGTGACTGCAATCTCCAGCCACGTGACCTGAGGCGTCTGACCATCGGCGGTGATGATGTCCACGGACTGGCCATTTTTTAGCCGCGTCCAGAGCGGAACGCGGATACCATCAACCTTGGCCCCGACACAGGCATGACCAATCCGAGTGTGAATGGCATAGGCAAAATCGATCGGAGTCGCGCCACGCGGCAGCTTCACCACGTCGCCCTTGGGGGTGAAACAGAACACCTGGTCCGAATACATCTCGAGCTTGACGGCCTCGAGGAAGTCTTCGTGATCTTCCTCGTTGTCGAACTGCTCGGTCAGATTGGAAATCCATTTGGCCGGGTCGACGGCGAACGGGTTCTCGGTGCGCACACCGTCGCGATAGGACCAGTGCGCCGCGACCCCGGTTTCGGCCACGTCATGCATCTGCCGGGTACGGATCTGGACCTCGACCCGTTTACCGTCCCGGCCAGAAACCGTGGTGTGGATGGAGCGGTAACCGTTGGATTTCGGCTGGCTTATGTAATCCTTGAACCTGCCCGGCACCGCCCGCCAGCGCTGATGGATGGCACCCAGAGTCCTATAGCAGTCTTCCTCGGTCTGGGTGATGATGCGGAAACCGTAGATGTCAGACAAGCGAGAGAAGCCCTGATCCTTTTCCTGCATCTTGCGCCAGATCGAATAGGGTTTCTTGGCGCGACCAAAAACCTCTGCCTCGATACCCGCTTTTTCCAGCTCGTGTCGCATGTCGCCGGTGATGCGATGAATCACGTCGCCGGTTTCGCGTTGCAGGGTGATGAAGCGACGGATGATCGACTGGCGGCCTTCGGGGTTGAGGACACGGAAAGCCAGATCTTCAAGTTCCTCGCGCATCCACTGCATGCCCATCCGGCCCGCAAGCGGTGCGTAGATATCCATCGTCTCACGGGCTTTGACGATCTGCTTTTCCGGGCGCATCGCCTTGATCGTGCGCATGTTGTGCAAACGGTCGGCGAGCTTGACCAGAATGACCCGCAGGTCCTTGGACATGGCCATGAACAGCTTGCGGAAGTTCTCGGCCTGCTTGGTCTCGCGGCTGGACAGTTGCAGGTTGGTCAGTTTGGTGACGCCATCCACCAGCTTGGCGACCTCATCCCCAAAAAGTTCAGCCACCTTGCCATAGTTGGCCTTGGTGTCTTCGATCGTGTCGTGAAGCAGCGCCGTGATGATGGTCGCATCATCCAGACGCTGTTCGGTCAGGATGGCGGCAACGGCAACGGGATGGGTGAAATAGGGTTCACCGGAATGACGGAATTGCCCTTCATGCATCTGTTGGCCAAATTCGTAGGCCAGCGCAATGCGGTCAGCATTCGTCTTGGGATTGTAGTTGCGGACCAGCGCAATCAGGTCGTCAGCAGAAATCATCCGGTCCGCACCTTCGTCTTCAGGGCTTACCCCTGCCCTTGAGCCTCCATCAGAGCGCGCAGGAGCTTCTCTTCGGACATGTCGTCCATGGCGGGTTTGTCCGTTTCGGCACCCATCAGCAGCGCCATCTGATCCTCTTCGGGCTCATCAACCTCGATCTGGGTCTGGTTGGCCTCGATCAGCCGCTCGCGCAGTTCGTCTGCGCTTTGGGTTTCGTCGGCGATCTCACGCAGAGACACGACAGGGTTCTTGTCGTTATCGCGGTCAACGGTAATCGCTGCACCGGCGGAAATCTCGCGCGCCCGATGGGCGGCGAGCATCACCAGCTCGAACCGGTTTGGAACCTTGTCTACGCAATCTTCAACCGTCACGCGGGCCATTGGGCGCTCTCCGTTTCTGAATCCATGTCAGGAAGGGGTTTATCTAAGCGCGAATCCGCGCCTTGACAAGCAGGAAATGCTGCATTTGCACGGATCACAGCGCCGTGACCGCCTCAACCTCTGCCGCGGGAAGGGCCTGGATCATCTCGGAGACCGTGAGATCCAGAACCGGATGACGCCATTCGGGCACGATATCGGCCATTGGCACCAGGACAAAGGCGCGATCCTGAAGGCGCGGGTGCGGCAGAACCAACTGATCCGGCGCCTCCTGCCTTTGCGCTTCGGCCGGCAGGGTCAGCCAGCGATCGAACACGGCGCGATCCGGCAGGACCTGATCTTCGAAACAGACCAGATCCAGATCCAGCGTCCGCATCCCCCAGCGCTGCACCCGTTCGCGCCCGAATTCCTGCTCGACCTCGTGCAGCGCCTGCAAAACCTGCGACGGAGATTTCTCGGTCGCAATCAGCGCCGCGGCATTCACGTAGTCCGGGCCGGACCCGGCGGGAAAGCACGGTGTCGCAAAAAAACGACTGACAGAGCGAATCACCACATTGTGACGCGGTAACGCGTCAAGCGCGTTCTGAAGTGTTACAGCGGGACTATTTCCTCTCAAATCGAGATTTGCGCCCAGCGCAACAACGGCATTTGGCATGGATTTGCTCATGTGATACCCTACATTCGACCCATTGCATACTTGCGATAACCGACAGAAGTTCTAATTATAGGCTTACCAGAGCGCGTCATTTTATCACTCACTCACTCACGTAACGCGGCACGCACTGGATTATACCGGAAGGGACCATTTATGTTTTATAAAGACGAACGGCTAGCGCTGTTCATCGACGGCTCGAATCTTTATGCCGCGGCAAAAGCACTCGGTTTCGACATTGACTACAAACTTCTGCGGCAGGAATTCATGCGCCGCGGCAAGCTTCTTAGGGCCTTCTACTACACAGCGCTGCTGGAAAACGACGAGTATTCGCCGATCCGTCCCTTGGTTGACTGGCTGCATTACAATGGCTTCACCATGGTCACGAAACCGGCCAAGGAATACACCGACAGCATGGGGCGTCGGAAAGTCAAAGGAAACATGGATATCGAGCTTACCGTCGATGCCATGGAACTGGCGCCGCGCGTCGATCATATCGTGCTGTTCTCGGGTGATGGGGATTTCCGCCCGTTGATCGCCAGCCTGCAACGGCAGGGTGTGCGCGTATCGGTGGTTTCGACCATCCGCAGCCAGCCACCGATGATCTCGGACGAACTGCGCCGCCAGGCAGACAATTTCATCGAGCTGGAAGACCTGCGCGATGTCATCGGTCGCCCGCCGCGTGAAATGCCAACGGAGCATCGCAGCGTCGCTGTTGCCAGCAACAGCTAACAAGGCGACTGGCCTGTCATGATGGGGAAAAATCGCGCGGTCAGGACGTCGGTCCTGGCCGCGCTTCTTTAACAAGGTACAGGTGCTTAAACATCACCTGATTAGCAACGATTCGTGTCAGAGGAATGACGATGTCCTGTCTGGACCAAGGCCGGGAAAAGACTTACCTGTGCCATAAGGAGACAGCCTGATGAAAAAGCCGCCACTGACACTTTACCTTGCCGCCCCACGCGGGTTCTGCGCCGGTGTGGACCGCGCCATCAAGATCGTTGAGATGGCTTTGCAGAAATGGGGCCCACCGGTCTATGTGCGCCACGAGATCGTGCACAACAAATTCGTGGTCGATGGCCTTCGCGCCAAAGGGGCCGTTTTCGTCGAAGAGTTGCAGGAATGCCCCGATGATCGCCCCGTGATCTTTTCCGCCCACGGAGTGCCGAAATCCGTTCCCGCCGAGGCTGCCCAGCGCGAGATGATATATGTGGACGCCACCTGTCCTCTGGTTTCCAAGGTGCATGTCGAGGCGCAGCGCCACGCGGATGCGGGGTTGCAGATGATTATGATCGGCCACAAGGGCCATCCGGAAACCGTGGGCACCATGGGGCAGTTGCCCGAGGGCGATGTGCTGCTGGTCGAGACCGTGGACGACGTTGCCACGGTGCAGGTGCGCGACCCGCAGAAGCTGGCCTTTGTCACCCAAACCACCCTGTCGGTCGATGACACCAAGGACATCATCGCGGCCCTTCAGGCCCGGTTCCCGGCCATTGTCGGACCGCACAAGGAAGACATCTGCTATGCCACCACGAACCGGCAGGAAGCGGTGAAGTCCGTGGCCCCCAAGGCGGATGCCTTGCTGGTTGTGGGGGCGCCGAATTCATCGAACTCGCGCCGCCTGGTCGAGGTCGCCTCGCGCGAGGGGTGTCAGTACGCGCAGCTGGTCCAGCGCGCCACCGAGATTGACTGGCGCGCGCTTGAGGGTATCTCGACCGTGGCTGTCACTGCAGGCGCGTCGGCCCCGGAGGTTCTGGTGAACGAGGTGATAGAAGCGTTCAGCGTGCATTTTGATGTCACCGTCGAGCCGGTCGAGACCGCCATTGAAAACGTCGAGTTCAAAGTCCCCCGCGTGTTGAGGCAACCGGCGTGAACGGAGTGCCGAAAGCACCGCTCTATCTGGGACTGGCGGGACTTGTCCCGTTTGTCTGGGGCGCGCTGACCTATCTGAACGGCGACCTGAATGCCTGGGGCGCGCAAACCTTTGGCCCACGTTTCGTAGGGCCCTATGTGCAACTGTTCTATGGATCGGTCATCCTGAGCTTCATATCCGGTGTTCTCTGGGGCTTTGCCACCAAGACGTCAGGCAGCAAGGCGGCACTGTGTTATCTGTTGTCGGTTCTGCCCGCGCTTTGGGCATTTGCTATGACAGGGGGCGGGCCGGTCAATGCGGGCACCAATCTGATATATGGGTTCGTTGGCTTGTTGTTGCTGGATGCCCTGTTTTCCTACTGGCGCCTTACACCGATCTGGTGGATGCAGTTGCGCATCCTGCTGACCGCAGTCGTTTTGGCCAGCCTTGCAGTCGGAGTGTATCTGTGACCGATGAACGTACGATCAAAGCCTATACAAACAAGGTGGCCGAATATCTGAAGATCCCCCTGCCGCCCGAGCAGCTTGAGGCTCGTCAGGCTTTCGCCGATGCGGTCGGTGCAGGAGGCTATGTACTGGATCTGGGGTCCGGGCCGGGGTCGGACAGCAGTTTCCTTATGCGTCAGGGGCTGAAAGTTCGGGCACTGGATGCCACGCCAGCCTTTGTCGAACATGCACGCGTAAACGGTGTGGATGCACATCTGGGTACGTTCGATGACGTCACCGAGACAGCCGAATATGACGGGATTTACGCCAGCTTTTCCCTGCTGCACGCTCCCCGCGCAGATTTCCCGCGCCATCTGCAATCGATCCACAGGGCTCTGAAACCGGGCGGCCAGTTGTTTCTGGGGATGAAACTGGGCACCGGTGAGCACCGCGATGATCTGGATCGCTATTACACCTATTACACAGAGTCTGAAATCGAAGACGCATTGAAAGAGGCCGGGTTCACGATTAATCGCGCAGTCCACGGCATCGGAAAGGGTCTGGCCGGATCGTATGATGGATATGTTCTGGTGTTTGCCCATGCCTGAATTGTTTGCATATACAGACGGCGCCTGTTCGGGCAATCCTGGCCCCGGCGGCTGGGGCGTGCTGCTGCGCGCGATGGACGGGGACAGGGTTCTTAAAGAACGTGAGCTCAACGGAGGCGAGGCCGAGACCACCAACAACCGGATGGAGTTGCTGGCCGCCATCAGCGCGCTGGAAACGCTGGAGCGGCCGTCGAAGATTACCGTCGTCACCGACAGCGCCTATGTGAAGAACGGTGTCACCGGCTGGATTTTCGGTTGGAAGCGCAACGGTTGGAAAACCTCGAACAAGAAGCCGGTTAAGAATGTCGATCTGTGGCAGCGCCTGGATGAGGCGCAGGAACGGCATGATGTGACCTGGGAATGGGTCAAGGGCCACGCGGGCCACCCCGAGAATGAAAAAGCCGATGAACTGGCTCGTGCCGGCATGGCGCCGTTCAAACCGAAAAAGGCACAGGCGTGACCGCACTGACGCTGCTGGACTATGCCTCAGTTCTGATCTTCGCGTTGACAGGGGCACTGGTGGCCAGCCGTGCCCAGCTGGATCTGGTGGGCTTTGCTTTCATGGCCTGCCTGACCGCCGTCGGTGGCGGCACTGTACGAGACCTTTTGCTGGATCGTCACCCGATCTTTTGGGTCGGGCAGCCGAATTACATCTTGATCGCAGTCGCGGCGTCGGTCTTGGTGTTCTTTACAGCACATCTGGTTGAAAGCCGTTATAACTGGCTGGTCTGGCTGGACAGTTTTGCGCTGTCGGTTGCCGTTGCGGCCGGAACCGGCGCGGCGCTGTCGCTGGATCAGTCCGGGGTCATTGTCGTTTTGATGGGTGTGACCACCGGATGCCTGGGCGGGCTGATGCGCGACGTGGTCTGCAACGAAGTGCCGCTGGTGCTGAAACAGGGCGAACTTTATGTGTCCTGCGCCTTTACAGGTGCCCTGACGGCAGTGCTGGCTGCCAGATTGGGGACAGAGCCTGCGTTTTCTCTGGCTCTCTGCGCGCTGGTGTGCTGGGCGTTGCGAGCCGGGTCTTTGATGTTTGGCTGGCAGATGCCGGTCTACAAAAGCCGCCCGCCGCGCAACTGAGCCTATCTGTGGACGCCAAAGCGGCATGCTGATACCCCTGCTGAAAGCGCAGCCCGGAGGCCAATGTGTCCTTTAGACTTACATCCATCACTTCCTGCCTGGCCCTGCTCGCCTCATGTGGCGCGTATTACACTCCTGTCAGTTTTGTTGCTCAGGGCGACCAGATCATCGCCTCGGGCACGATTGACGAGACAACCCTGTCTGCCTTTGAGGAAGTGATCGCCCAAAACCCCGAAGCCCGAACGCTGGTGCTGCAATACATTGAAGGGTCGTTGGATGATGACGCCAACGTTATTTTCAGCCGCGAAGTGCACAAGGCCGGGTTCGATACCGTCGTGCCCTCGAACGGTCTGGTTGCCAGCGGGGGCACCGATCTGTTTCTGGCCGGAAACCGCCGCGTCCTGCAACCGGGGGCCTGTGTCGGTGTCCACAGCTGGGCCGGGTCAGGTCTGGTGGCGACCGACTTGCCCGAGGACGACCCCGAACATGACCGATACCTGGACTATTTCACAGACATCGGCGTGGATGAGGCATTCTACTGGTACACCCTCTATGCCGCCCCGGCCGACAGTATGCACTGGATGAACACCACCGAAGCGAACCGGTTCGGTTTGACCAACAGAGGTGCTCCGGCACTTGGGTCTGCGACGGAGTGCGACGAAAGGTAAGTTAGCCGTTCAACAAGCGCGCGCCGATTTCCTTGACGAACTTCGCGGCCACCATCGCCGTCATGCCATAGGGGTCGCGATGCGGGTTAAGCTCGACAATATCTGCACCGACCAGCTGACCTTTGAACCAGTGGATCAGGTCGATAACCTCGCGCGTGCTCAGCCCGCCGGGCTCATGGTGCGAGACGCCGGGGGCAAAGGCCGGGTCCAGCGCATCCAGATCCAGTGACAGGTAGACGGGGCCATCGAAGGCAATCTGCAAATCGGGGCTCCAGCTGCGCATGTCGATCACCTCGACGCCGAACCTGTCGGCCTGTTCACGCTGATGCGCGTTCATGGTGCGGATGCCGACCTGCACCAGACGCTTGACCGGGCAGTTCTCCATCACGCGGGCAAAGGGGCAGCCATGGCCGAGCGGTCCGATATCCTGCGTTTCGTACAGATCAGGGTGGCTGTCGATATGCAGGATATTCAGCCCTTCGTACCGGTCTGCATGGGCCTTGATCAGCGGATAGGCCACGGAATGGTCACCGCCCAGTGACAACAGGCGTGCGCCGGTTGCGATCCGCTTCGCCGCTTCGGCCTCGATCCGGTCAATCGGTTCCTGCCCGCGCATCTCAAAAACACCCAGATCGCCGGTATCCCGGAATTGGGCGCTTGCACCCAGATCAGTGCCATCCTCGGCCGTCAGGTTGGCCGCGCCGGAATGCAGCGCCTCGCGGATGCGTCCGGGGGCGAATGCCGGCCCTTGCAGGAACGAGGAATGCAGATCCAGAGGAATGCCCATCAAAGCGACATCTCCCGGCTTCAGTTCGTACGGCATCATCACTCCCCTTTTTACTTGAATGTGATCTGGATGGAGGAATGGCGCCGGGTCAAGGGGTTAACGGCGCAGGTAGGTCTGCCAGATCCAGATCACCAGCAATGCACCCAGAACCGCCCCGACAAAACCAGACAGCCACCCCATAACGGTTACAAGAAACCGCAGAACGAACCCTCCGATCAAGGCCCCGACAATACCGATCAGCATGGTCGTCGGGATGTCGGCCTCGATCCGCATCAAGCGGGTGGCGAGGAACCCTGCCGCTGCGCCGATGATGATCAGGGCGACGATTGGCATGTCACTTCCTCCAATGGGTCGGCACGATGATCAGGGCCCCAATGGACGAAATCACCGCATTAAGCCCCGGAAGGCCAAAGCTGATGCCAAACATGATGCGGACGAAATAGAACAGGAACGCCCCGCCCACGCAGATGATGATGGATTGTAAATATCCGTTATGGGTGAAACCGGTCTGTTCGGACAGATACCCGACGATCCCGGCAATCACGACAGTGCCCATCATCACCATGAACATATGGCTTTACTCCGAAGACATCCGGGTGCCAATCGGGATTGGCCAGCCCCGCAGGAAGGTTTCCCTATCCTGCGCGCCTTTGCCTGCCCTTTGCAAGCGCAGCAGCTCTACGGCACCCTGCCCGCAGGCCACATACAGATTGTCATTCAGTACCTCCCCCGGTGCGCCCTGTCCTTCGGCCAGACGCGAGGCGAGGAGCTTTACCCGATTGCCTTCGACCTCGGTCCAGGCCCCGGGAAAGGGCGACAGGCCGCGGATCTGCCGATCGACCTCAACGGCGGGGCGCGACCAGTCCACGCGAGCCTCGGACTTGTCGATCTTGGCGGCATAGGTGACACCAATCTCGGGCTGCGGATCAGGAGTCAGGCCGGGCAGCTTTGCCAACGCCTCAACAATCAGAGCCGCGCCCATCGCCGAGAGCCGGTCAAGCAGTTCCGCGGTGGTTTCCTCGGGCCCGATATCGGTGGCCTGCCGCAGCAGAACGGGGCCGGTATCAAGGCCCGCCTCCATTTGCATGATACAGATGCCGGTTTGCGCATCGCCTGCCATGATCGCCCGATGGATCGGGGCCGCCCCGCGCCAGCGCGGCAACAGGCTGGCATGAATGTTCAGGCAGCCATGAGTCGGCGCATCGAGGACGGGCTGGGGCAGGATCAGCCCATAAGCCACAACGACCGCCACATCCGCATTCAGTGCGGCAAAACTGTCCTGTTCCTCAGCCGGTTTCAGCGAGGTTGGGTGACGCACGTCCAGACCCAGCGCCTGAGCACGTGCGTGAACCGGCGTTGGGCGATCCTTCTTGCCCCGCCCCGCTGGGCGCGGGGGCTGGCAATAGACGGCGGCGATCTCATGCCCGGCCTCGACCAGCGCATCCAGAACCGGCACCGAGAAATCCGGGGTTCCCATGAAAACAACGCGCATCTTTATACCTGTTTTTTGGCTTTTCGCAGCAGCATGTCGCGTTTGACCTTGCTGAGCCGGTCAAAATACATCCGGCCATTCAGATGGTCGATCTGGTGCTGGACACTGGTGGCCTCGATGCCGACAAAATCGCGACGGTCCACCATGCCCTGCTCGTTCAGGAATTTGACAGTCACTGCACGCGGACGTTTTACCGTGGCCGACACGCCCGGCAGGTTCGGACTGGCCTCTTCATGTTCACGCAGTTCGATCGAGCTGTGCAGGATTTCCGGGTTCGCCAGACGCACGGCCTTGCCCCGCTCGGCCGACCCATCGACCACGGCCAGACGCAACATCACTCCGATCTGCGGCGCGGCCAGACCGACACCGGGCATGGCCTCCATCGTGTCGATCATGTCCTGCCAAATCCGGCGAATTTCATCGGTGATTTCAGTCACCTGATCCGCCTTGGTGCGCAAGCGTTTGTCGGGCCAGGGCAGACAGGTACGAACGGTCATACGCGCGTCCGTTCACGTTTGAGCTTTTGCATCTTGCGGGTAATCATTTGCCGTTTCAAAGGTTTGAGATAGTCGATGAACAGCTTGCCGTTCAAATGGTCGATTTCATGCTGCACGCAAGTGGCCCAAAGCCCGTCGAAAGTCTCCTGTTGCAGGTTTCCCTTCTCGTCCATCCAGGTGACATCGACCACCTTGGGGCGGGTCACTTCGGCATATTGATCCGGGATCGACAGGCATCCTTCCTCGTACACATTGGTTTCCTCGGAAGACGCGATGACCTCGGGGTTGAACATGATCAGCGGGCGCGGTGTTTCGCCTTCTTCCTTGACGCAGTCCAGCACGATCAACCGCTCCAGAACACCGATCTGAGGTGCGGCGAGGCCAATCCCGGGCGCGTCATACATGGTTTCCAGCATGTCGTCAGCCAGCGTGCGCAGCTCATCCGTCAGGTCGGACACAGGCGCACAGACCTTTTTCAGGCGGGGGTCGGGATGGATCAGGATATTGCGTCTCATGTGGCTGATTTAGGCCATCCCGCCCCGCGCCGCAACGCCCCCCTTGCACCTGCCCGATTTGCGGTTAGCTTTCGATCGACAAAATGGAGCAGACATGACTTTCAACGACCTGATCGACCGCCGGGGCACCAACAGTTCAAAATGGGACAAGATGGAGATGTTGTATGGCATCTCGCCCGAGGACGGTCTGGCCATGTGGACGGCCGATTCCGATTACCAAACAGCACCCTGCGTGATCGACGCGGTGCGCAAAGCCGCAGATCACGGCGTGTTTGGCTATTCATGGATGCACCCGGATTACCTGGCGTCGGTTCAGTGGTGGATGAAAACCCGGCATGATTGGGAAATCGACTCAGATTGGATTCTGACAACCCAGGGTCTGGGCAATGCAATCGCCCTGTCGCTGGATGTATGGACCGATCCCGGTGATGGCATCGTGATCTTCACCCCCGTCTACCATGAGTTCGCGCACAAGGTGAACAAATCGGGCCGCCGTGTCGTAGAATGCCCATTGGTGCGGGACATGGATAGCTATGGCCTTGATCTGGAGGACGCCCAGTCCCGGCTGGACGGGTCCGAGAAGATGCTGCTGTGGTGTTCGCCGCAAAACCCGTCAGGTCGCGTCTGGACACCCGAGGAATTGCAAGCCGTAGCCGCGTTTGCCGAACGGAACGGTTTGATCCTGGTATCGGACGAGATTCACCACGATTTGGTCTATCCCGACGCCAAATTTGTGCCGATGGATGTGGCCGCTCCAGATGCGCGGCCTTGGACAGTGACGCTGACGGCAGCGTCGAAGACCTTCAACATCGCCGGGCAGCGGACCGGCAATATGATCATTCCCGATCCCAAACTGCGCGCGGCCATGAAGCAACGGCTGCAGACATTGGATTACGATCCCAGCGCGCTGGGTGTGGCGATGATCACCGCCGCCTACAGCCCCGAAGGGGCCGAATGGGTGGATGCCCAGATCGCGCATCTGGAGGAAAACCGGCGCCTGTTCGATCAGACCATCGCCGAAATTCCGGGGCTTTGGTCGATGCCCTTGCAGGCGACCTATCTGGCCTGGGTCGATTTCTCGGGCACCGGCATGGATCACGCCGAATTTGTCCGTCGTCTGCGCGAGGACGCGCGGATCGCGACATCGTCAGGTCCGGGTTTCGGCACTGGAGGCGAGACGTTCGAACGGTTCAACCTCGCCACACAAAGAGCGCGGGTTGAGGAAGCTTGCGTGCGGCTGAAACAGGCCTTCGGGGATCTGCAATAAGTATGCGTCGGCCGGGAATTTCAAGCTCTGCCCTGTTGTTCACAGGTGCCGGTTGATTTGGCTGACGCTGCTTTGGCCCGCGCGTGCCTGCCCTTATGCTGGCACCGCTGGCCTCTGGTATCGACCAAATCCTGGACGCAACTGGAACGCCCGTTGAAATTCGCCCTTAGTCGTCAAGCCCAAGCAGGGCGATCGGCGCGTCGGGCGCGCGATAAAAGTCAAGCGGCGCGCTGTCATGGGCCGCCGTGTTGCGTTTGAATTCATACCGCATCTCACCGCCCTCATCCTCATCCGCGACGATGAGGCATTGATAGAGGTGGTTGGCCCCGTCATAGATATCGACAAGTCCGCGCAGGCGCGGCGTGGTTTCCGCCTCAACCGTAAAACCGTCTTTCCACAATTTGAGTATTTTGTAAGTATTGTCGCCCATTTCCACCCGTAAACGACTGGCTTTTTTCAATGTGGCGATTCGTGCCGCGTCCAACTCGGCGCGTATTTCCTTTGAAACATAGGTACTCATTAATCCGTTCCCCCCGTGACTGACTACCATTGTGCGGGAAAAGTTGTAAAAATCCAGTGAACCACGTCACAGACATCCGATCTGGCGGAGGTTTCCTGCACAGAAACCCCGGCCTCGACTGTGCGCGAATGCAGGGCATTTGCGCGGGCACTCGCATAGGAAGACGCCGGGTCCGGCCCTATCTTTGGCGAAACGCGCATGCGGAGGAAAAGATATGGGCCTGTTGGTCGAAGGAAAATGGCACGACACCTGGTATGATACCAAATCCACGGGCGGTGCATTCAAGCGCAGCGCCGCGCAGTTTCGCAATTGGTTGACAGCTGACGGCGAGGCGGGGCCATCAGGCAAAGGCGAGTTCAAGGCGGAACCCGGGCGCTATCACCTTTATGTCAGCTACGCTTGCCCCTGGGCGCATCGCACCCTGATTTTTCGCGAGTTGAAAGGGCTGAACGATCTGATTTCAGTCTCGGTCGTACATCCGGACATGCTGGACAAAGGCTGGACCTTTGAAACAGACGGCCATGGCGCGACGGGCGACGATCTCTATGGGCTGAACTATGCTCACCAGATCTATACCAAAGCCGATCCAGCCTATTCGGGCCGCGTGACCGTGCCGATCCTTTGGGACAAGCAGCAGGAAACCATTGTCTCGAACGAAAGCTCGGAAATCATCCGCATGTTCAATTCGGCCTTCAACGGGATCACCGGCAATACCGATGATTACTGGCCCGAAGCGATGCGCGATGAAATCGAAGAGGTCAACGGGCGCATCTACTCAGACGTCAACAACGGCGTGTACAAGTCCGGCTTTGCCACCTCGCAAGCGGCCTACGACGCCGCAGTGGGTCCTTTGTTCGACACGCTGGACTGGCTGGAAGACCGTCTGGCCCGGAACCGTTACCTGATGGGGGATCGGATCACCGAGGCTGACTGGCGGCTGTTTACGACGCTGATCCGCTTTGACCCGGTCTATCACCTGCACTTCAAATGCAACAAACGGCGTCTGATCGATTACACGAATCTATGGGCCTATACGCGTGAATTGTACCAATGGCCCGGCGTGGCCCCCACCGTGAACATGACCCATATCGTGCGCCACTATCACTACAGCCATGACAGCATCAATCCATACCGGATCATTCCGGTGAACCCGGTGCTGGATTACGCAGAACCGCACCGCCGCGATCAGCGCCCAGCTGCGTAGTGTTCAACCATCGCCGCCAGATCCTCTGGCGGTGTTTCGCTTTGCACATAAGCACAGGCATTCGGACTGTGGGCAAAGATTGATCCATCCGAGAAGAAGGTGGTGTTGGTGACAAAGATCACCCGCGCCTGGGGGCGGCGATAGCTGGCAAAATCGGCCACAGCCAGAGCACTTCCGGTTTCCAGAACCAGATCCAGCACGATGATTTCGAAATCCGTGCCGTATAGCGCCAGAATGGCGGCCTCCTGCGTCTCGACCAGCGTGACCTCGGCGCCTTGCCGTTCCAGATGCCTTTTCCAGACCCGACCTAGGTCGGGATTACTCTCAACAATCAGAACTTTCATTTGCAACAACCTCGGCACTTGATATGGTGAGCGGTGCCGACCCCCGTGGTCCGTGATCTCGTTATTTCCTTAACAAAGTGTTAACAGCGGCCCCACAGCCCCGTGATCGGGCGGATTTGCTTGTATTAGAGGCAAGAATCCGCTTGAAGCACGCCAAAAGCGGTTTTTTTCTCGCAGAGAGAGCAGATGAGCACATCGGATCAAGACCTGGATCCACGCACGGTTCGCGACCACGGCGGCGGGCTGGACAGGGCGATTGCACAATACGGCGGACAACGCACCGACTGGATCGATCTGTCTACCGGCATCAATCCGCATACCTATCCTATTTCGGGCCTGACTGCCGCTGACTGGGCTGAGTTACCGGATCACGGGGCTTTTGAACGGCTGAGCGGTGCCGCACGCCGGTTCTGGAACGTGCCGCACCGAGCATCGATCCTGCCCGCACCGGGAGCATCGGCGGTCATCGCGCGTCTTCCCGCGCTAACTGCGGCGGGTACGGTACAGATCACGCCGCCCACCTATAACGAACACGCCGCCGCCTTTTCGGCACAGGGGTGGAATGTTCAAACAAAAGGGCCGGGTGACGCCCGCGTGATCGTCCATCCGAACAATCCCGACGGGTATATCTGGCAGGAAAGCGACGTCTCAGCGCCACTTGCCATTATTGATGAAAGCTTTGGCGACGTCATGCCGGACAAGTCCTTGATCCATCTGGCAGACCGCCCCGGCGTGATCGTGCTGAAGAGTTTTGGCAAGTTCTGGGGGCTGGCCGGGATGAGACTGGGATTCGCCATCGGACGACCGGACTTGATCAACCGGCTGAACGATCTGACTGGGCCATGGTCGGTCTCAGGCCCCGCTTTGCGGGTTGGCACACAGGCCCTTGCAGATACGGAATGGGCGAACGCCACGCGTAAGCGACTGGCAGACGAGGCCGCTCGGCTGGATTTGCTGTTGACGGCCAGAGGAGCCAAGGTCGCTGGCGGCACAAGCCTGTTCCGATTGTACAAGGTCGATGATGCATCCCGCTGGCAGGAACAGCTGGCACAGAACCATATCTGGAGTCGCATCTTCCCCTACTCCGAAACCTATCTGCGCCTCGGTTTGCCTCCTGCGAACGGGTGGGACCGGCTGGAGGTCGCGCTGTGAGCCTTGGCCTGATGCTGGTCTGTGCCATGTGTCTGGACGCAGCGCTGGGAGAACCCGACTGGCTCTGGTCGCGTATCAAGCATCCGGCGGTAGTGATCGGAAACCTGATTGGCTGGCTGGATAAACGTCTGAATCACGGGGCCGCACGTCGGGCAAAAGGGGTGGGTGTGCTTGTCCTGCTGGTTTGCGGCGCATGGGGGCTTGGATGGGCTTTGTCCCTGCTGGGGCCAGTTGTCGAAATCCTGGTCTGCGCTATCCTGCTGGCGCAAAAATCGTTGGTCGCGCATGTTCGCGCCGTGGGCAAAGGGCTGATGGCCTCGCTGGCAGAGGGACGGACACAGGTGTCCAGGATCGTCTCGCGCGATACACGGGACATGACCGAGGCGCAGGTGGCACGCTCAGCCATCGAAAGCGCCGCAGAAAACCTTAGCGACGGTGTCATCGCGCCTGCTTTCTGGTTTCTGGTCGCGGGGTTGCCGGGGCTGCTGGCCTATAAGGCGGTAAATACCGCCGACAGCATGATCGGGTATCGCAATGAAAAATACCGCGCGTTTGGCTGGGCCTCGGCCCGGTTCGATGACCTGCTGAACCTGATCCCGGCCCGCCTGACCTGCGTGATGATCGTGGCGCTGTCGGGCCAGTGGTCGCGCTGGCGCGAAATCGTGGCAGATGCGCACCGTCACATTTCACCCAATGCAGGCTGGCCCGAGGCCGCCATGGCCCGCGCCTTGAACGTCGCCCTGGCCGGACCGCGCAGCTATGACGGTAAGGTACGGGATCTGGCATGGGTCAATGGCGACGCCCCGCGTGAGATAGGCGCGTCAGAGATTTTCCGCGCTTGTCACATGTTGTGGAGTGTTTGGGGGCTTGCGCTCGGGCTCGTGTCGGTGTGGGTTGGGATCGACCTGATTTACTGACGGACACTTGTCATGCGTTTTCTTTCCGGCCTTATCGCCGCTGCCCTGTTTGCCTCTCCTGCCCTGGCCCAATGTGGTGGTGACTTCAATTCTTTTGTCAAAGGGCTAAAGGCCGAGGCCAAACAACAAGGCTTTGAAAAATCCACCGTGAACGCTTTTTTCAAAGGCGTGCAGCAGGATGGCGCCGTGCTGAAGGCCGACCGGGCGCAGGGAGTGTTTCAGAAGCCCTTCATCGAGTTTTCCCGTCGTCTGATCTCGGCCAACCGTATCGAACGCGGGCAAGCGATGTCGCGCAAATACGATGCGGTATTTGACCGGATCAAGAGGGAATACGGCATCTCGCGTGGGGTGTTGCTGGCTTTCTGGGCGTTCGAGACCGATTACGGATCGTTTCAGGGCGACTTCAACACCCGAAACGCACTGGTGACTTTGGCCCATGACTGCCGTCGACCCGACCTGTTCCGCCCCCAAATCTTTGCAGTTATCGAGCTATATCAGAACGGTGATTTCGACCCGGCTCGTACAACGGGCGCATGGGCGGGTGAAATCGGTATGGTCCAGATGCTGCCGCGGGATATTCTGGAAAACGGTGTCGATGGTGACGGCGACGGGCATGTCCGTCTGAAAACCTCGGCCCCCGATGCGCTGATGTCCGGGGCCAAGATGCTGTCGCATCTGGGCTGGCGAGCAGGCGAACCCTGGCTACAGGAGGTCACGGTGCCCGCGCAGATGGATTGGTCGCTATCCGGTCCCGGCAAGCCCCGTTCGGTGGCGGATTGGCAGGCCATGGGCGTTCAGGCGCGCAGCGGGTCGCTGGCGAACCTGCCCGCCTCGCTGATCCTGCCACAGGGGCACAACGGCCCGGCCTTTCTGGCCTATCCGAACTTCGACGTCTATTTCGAATGGAACCAGAGCTTTGTTTATGTAATGACCGCCGCCTATTTCGGTACACGTCTGGAAGGGGCGCAGATTTACGATGCCGGCAATCCCGCACAAGGCCTGAACGGGGCGCAGATGAAGCAACTGCAAAGCAAGCTTCAGACCAAAGGGTATGACGTTGGCAAGGTCGACGGGATCCTTGGGGCTGGCACCAGAGCGGCCGTGCAGGCGGAACAGAAGCGGCTTGGCCTGCCGGCCGACGCATGGCCGACAGTGGATCTGCTAAACCGGCTTTAAGCAGCAACCACGCTCACGCGACCCATTCCCGTTCCTGCGAAACGTGGGGTGCAAAGGCGCGCGTCGTCACCACGGCACCGTCGGTTTCGATAGCAGTGTTGGGCTGTATCTCGAGCCATCCTTCATTATTGGCATCCAGTGGCTCGGACGAAATGATGAAACCGTCTTTGCAGGCCTTGTAATGCAAGCTGGGCGCAAACCGATCAGAGGCATAACGGGCCGCAAAAACCCGTTTGCCGTCCGACCAGCAGGCGGCAAACCGAAGATAGGGTGATGCTCCTCGGTGCCTGGAAAGGGCTTCGACCCGACCGACCGCACGGGCCATTGCACCAACAGGGTCGGCGTCCAGCCCCTCTCCATGGGCGATGAGAAAGATCGCCTCACTCTCGGTTGCGCCCACACGATGTTGGTACAGGTACGCCGGGATCATGGTATCAAGCTCTTGCCGGATTCGTTCATGACCCCCGGCCTGACCGTTATGCATAAAGCTCCATCTGCCGACGCCGAAGGGGTGACAGTTGTTGCGCGAGGTCGCCGTACCCGTCGAGGCCCGTACATGGGCCAGAAACAGCCGTGATTTCGTGTGATGCGCCAATTGCTTCAGATTGGCATCAGACCACGCTGGATGGGTGTCCTTGTAAAAGCACGGCGTTTCACGATCAGAATACCATGCCAGACCGAACCCATCCGCGTTTATCGGTGTTTTCCCAATCAATGCGTTTCGGCTTTGAATAACAAGCGATTGTTCTTGCTCAAGGACCAGTTCGTCCAGATATCGCTGCTGCCCAACCCAAGCCAAAAATCGGCACATTTTTTTTCCCGTACATCAAAGAAGATTCTCCGGGACGATACCGCCTTGGTTGTCAGGTTTCCTCCCTTACATCATCTGGATTCTCGGTATTTGGCTATCAAATGATCTGTAAATATAAAAACTTCAGATCATTTTATTCACTGCGCACCGGATACCGGTCGCCTTTTTCGTCAATCAGGATCAACCTTTCCCCCCTGCGCACGTACAAATCGCACCGGCTGAACCCGGTGCGATAGGCGATGCAGACACTGCCATCCTCGGCAATGGAATAGGTACCAAAAGCAGAATCTCCGCTCGCGTATGTGTAGGAATAGGCCCCGCCCGCTGAGAATTTCGCTTGCCCGTCGTCGTAGAAAGTCAGTGTCTGTCCTGCCAAAGCGTCAAGCTCAGCGGTTGTCAGGGGAATATCCCCGGTTTTGACAGGCCAGTCGGCGGCAAAGGCCGGGCTGGCGGCGACGAGGGCAGAGATCAGAAAGCGCGTCATGCGCCCAGACTAGCGCGATAAAGTCGCACCCGTCATAAACTTGCAGTGAACGGGGTCACGCAACCATCTGTTCGGCCTTCTTCAGATCGACCGAAACCAACTGACTGACACCCTGTTCCTGCATGGTGACACCGAACAGGCGATCCATGCGCGCCATAGTCACCGCATGGTGGGTGATGATCAGGAAGCGCGTGTCGGTCTGGCGGCACATCTCGTCCAGCAGGTCACAGAAGCGCGTCACGTTTGCATCGTCCAGTGGTGCATCAACCTCGTCCAGCACACAGATCGGGGCTGGATTGGCGAGGAAGACGCCGAAGATCAGCGCGGTCGCCGTCAGGGTCTGTTCACCGCCCGACAACAGGCTGAGAGTCGAGAGCTTCTTGCCAGGCGGCTGGCACATGATCTCTAGACCCGCGTCCAGAGGGTCGTCACTTTCGACCATCACAAGATTGGCCTCGCCACCACCAAAGAGATGCTTGAACAACATGGCGAAGTTGGAATTCACCTGTTCAAACGCGGTCAGCAAACGCTCGCGCCCTTCGCGGTTGAGGCTGGCGATACCGCTGCGCAGGGCCTTGATCGCCTCTTCCAGATCGGCTTTTTCGCTGCTGAGCGTATCGAATTCTTCCTGAACTTCCTTGCTGTCTTCCTCGGCCCTCAGGTTCACCGCACCCATCGCATCGCGCTGGCGTTTGTGACGGTTCACTTCGGATTCCAGAACGTCCGCAGCTGGCATCTGGTCGGGGTTCACGTCCAGCTGGTTCAGCAATTGGTTCGGGGTCAGTTGCTGATCCTCGGCAATCCGTTCGGCCGCCGCGACAACACTTTCCTTGGCCGCGTCACAGCGCGCCTCGGCCGCGGCACGGCTTTCGCGCGCTTCAGATGCCAGACGCTCGGCTTCCCGTTCGGCCAGAACGATTTCACGCTGCTGAGCCTCGGCTTCAGCCAATTTGTCGGCTGCTTCGGCCCGCCGAGCCTCGGCGGCAGCGATCAGTTCGTTCAGTTCCTCACGCGCCTCGGCGATTTCGCTGGGCGCGGCCATGGCCTCGGTCAGCTCTTCTTCCGAGCTTTCCTTGCGCTCGGCAAGTTCCGAGATCCGCTTTTCAGCCGTTTCTAAACGGTGGCGCCATCCACTGAGATCCTTTGTGACCTCTTGGGTACGACGTGTGCGGGCGTCCCCTTCGCGGCGCAGTTCGTCATGGGTCGAGCGGTGGGTCAGCATGGTGATCCGCGCCGCCTCGACGGTCTGCTTGATGTCTTCCACTTCTGCACGGGCGCTGTCGAGGTCGCCCAGGCCGTTTAAAGAGGCTTCTGCCTCGCGCAGTTGCGCACGGGCCGACATCGCATCTTCCTTGTGACGGTCCACGGCCAGAGCAAGGGTTTCCAGCTTGCCTTGTGCAAGATTGCGATCCGCTTCGGCCCGGCTGAGCAGACGGGCGGTTTCAGCCATGCGCTGATCAGCAGCACGGCGGGCTTCACGCGCACGGCGGTCTGCCTCAGTCACATCCGCCAATTGCTGAGACAGTGCTTCATGTGCGGCACAGGCACCGTCAGCCTGTGCTTCGGCACGGGCAAGGTCCTGTTTCAGCGCTTCCAGCCTGTTGAGTTGCTCCAACCGCAGAGCAGCAGCACTTGGCGCGTCTTCGGCCCAGGCACGGAACCCATCCCAACGCCACAGGTCGCCCGAGCGGGACACCAGACGCTGGCCGGGTTTCAACGACGCCTGCAACCGCGCGCCCTGATCCGTATCCACCAACCCGATCTGGGCAATTCGGCGGCTGAGACGATCCGGCCCCGAGACATGAAGCGCCAGTGGTTCAGCCCCTTCAGGCAATGGCTGGTCGCTGTCATATCCAGCCACCTGCACCCAGCCGGACGGGCCGTCGCCCTCAACCAGCGGCGCGCGCAGATCGTCAGCCAGAGCAGCACCCAGAGCCTTTTCATAGCCGGGTTCGACGCGCAGCAGGTCCAGCACCTGACCACCTTCCGCTGTGTCGCGTTCCACCAGCTTGGCCAGCGCAGTGGTTTCGGCCCGGATCGCTCCAAGCTCGCCTTCCGCTTCGGAACGTCGCGCCCGGGCCTCGGCTTCGCGCCCTTGCGTTTCGTTGCGGAGTTCATCCGCTGCGGCAAGAGCCTCTTCGGCGGCTTCGACCGCTTCACGGGCTTCTTCCTCGCCCAATTGGGCTTCTTCAAACGCCTCGCTGGCGCGGATCAGGGCTGTTTTCGCCTCGTCCACGGCCTGCCGGGCTTTTCCCTCTTCACCCTCGGATCGGGCCAGCGTCTTGCGACTGTCTTCGACCAGACGCTGGGCTGACTGGTGCCGGGCAACTAGGCGGGCCATATCCTCGGTTTGCTGCGACAGGTGGTCTTCGCGTTCCTGTAGGATCGAGGCCGCCTCGCGGGCGATTTCCGCCGCCTCGGCCACTTTCTCATCGTGACCTTCAGCTGCCTTGGCCAACTCGCGCGCTTCCCATTCCAGCCGTTCGATCATTTGTCCCGCATCGCGGTTCAGACCGGCTTCGCGTTCGATGTCGTTGCCAAGCTGCTGGATTCGGTTGGTCAGTGTTTCGATCGTCTGACGCGCGCGGGTTTCCTGATCGGACAATTGATCGCGCTGCACCTGCTGGCGTTGCAGCACGGCGGCGGCAATGGCCTCTTCCTCGCGCAGCGGCGGCAGGGTTTCCTCGATCTCGGCACGTTTCGCGGCAGCAGCGCGGGCTTCAGCCTCGGCACGGGAGGCTTCGGTGATCCGCTCACGCAGTTTTTCTTCGGCCTGCTGGCGGGCCATGTCGGCCTCTTTCCAACGTCGATAAAGCAGCATTCCCTCGGCCTGACGCAGCTGTTCGCCAATTTCGCGATAGCGCGCCGCCTGACGGGCCTGACGCGCAAGCTGGGCCAGTTGTCCGCCCAACTGCTCCAGCACGTCATCGACGCGGGTCAGGTTGGCTTCGGTGCCCTTCAGCTTCAGCTCGGCCTCATGGCGACGCTGATAGAGGCCCGAGATCCCGGCGGCCTCTTCCAGAATGCGGCGACGGGCGCGCGGCTTGGCGTTGATCAACTCGGCAATGCGGTTCTGTCCGACCAACGCGGGCGAATGTGCACCGGTCGAAGCATCGGCAAACAGCATCTGCACATCGCGCGCACGAATGTCTTTGCCATTTGTCTTGTAGGCACTGCCCACATCGCGGGTGATGCGGCGTACGATTTCCAGTTGATCGCTGTCGTTGAACCCCGACGGTGCCAGACGCTCCGAGTTGTCCAAGGTCAAAACGACTTCGGCAAAGTTGCGCGCCGGACGTGTGGCAGCACCGGCAAAGATTACGTCTTCCATCGCGCCGCCGCGCATGGATTTGGGGCGGTTTTCCCCCATCACCCAGCGCAATGCTTCCAGAAGGTTGGACTTGCCGCAGCCGTTCGGGCCCACCACACCAGTCAACCCGTCCGCGATGATCAGATCGGTCGGATCAACAAAGCTTTTGAAGCCGGTCAGTTTGAGCTTGCTGAAACGCAATGGCTGCGTGTCCCATGATTCCTGTGCATTGAAAGTCTGCGCAAGGGATGGGGTCTGAGTCAACGGAGTTGCGCAGGATATGGGATTTCAACTTGAGTTATCCACAACATCTTGCCTAAATGCGCAAGAATGCGCGTGTTTTAATAAGGGGTGCATTCAAAGACCTAGTAACCGTAGTCGTCACCGACATTTTCATAGGCACCATAGTCGATGCACTCGTAGTTCGGGGTAGAGACGGCTGTCAGCAGCAATTGCTTGCCCGCCTCTCGATCACACCCCAGAACACCAACCGTGACCGCCGCATCACCCAAAACATCCAGGACCGGACAGCCCGAAACCTGCGCCATCGCCAACGCGGCCCGATCCCGAACTGAACCCAGCCGAGGGGCGTATTGTGCGTTGATCCGCACAGCCTCGGCCAGATCGCCACGCACGCGCACATCGAACACACTGCCATTCACAGCCACGCGCGTGGCAGGAACATCGCGAAAATGCGGAGTGCCGGCGACGCAGGCGGCCAGCAACAGAGGTGCGAGAAACCGGATCATGCCGCAGAGTTGCAGCATTTTGGTTAACAGAACCTTTCCGAACGTCAGGCCCGCAGCACCTCTCCCAGCCGGCGAATGCCTTCGCGAATCGTCGCCTCGTCGGAATTTGAAAAACTGAGACGGATCGTGTTTGCACCGCTGCCATCCGGGAAAAACGCCTGCCCCGGAACAAAAGCTACTTTGACTGTGTCCAGCGCACGCGCCAGCAGGTCAGAGCCAATCCTCCCCTCGGGCAACGTGACCCAGATGAACATTCCACCCTCAGGGCGTGTCCAATCCACCCCGTCCGGCATATGCTGTTCCAATGCGTTCAGCATCACATCACGGCGGCTGCGATAGACTTCGCGCACTTTTGGAATATGAGTGTCAAAACAGGCCTGCGCCACCTGATGCACGGCCATCTGGTTAATGGTCGCGGAATGAAGGTCGGCTGCCTGTTTCAGCAGTACCATCTGAGAAATGACTGGCTTGGACGCAACGACCCATCCCATGCGCAAACCAGGCGACAGCGTTTTCGAGAAACTGCCGCAATAGATCGTCCGACAGTCCTCGATTGACCCTTTGCGGGCCTGCTCCAAAGACAGTATGGGGGGGATCGGTTCCCCGTCGTAGCGCAGAGCCTGATAGGCTCCGTCCTCTATCAACGCGCAATCCAGCTCCTCGGCCAGATCCAGCAGAGCCTCCCTGCCCTGCAAGTCCACGGATTCTCCTGTCGGGTTTGCAAAATCCGCTGACAGATAGGCGAACTTCACAGTGCCTTCGCCTGCTGCGGCCTTGTATTCGTCCGCCCCTTGGTTGCCATTGAGCCGGTCAAAGCGCGGCTCATAGGCGTTGAATGCCGCCAGCGCACCCAGATAAGTGGGCCACCCAACCAGGGCCGTATCGCCGGGGGACAGGAACAGCTTGCCCAGATAGTCCAGCGCCTGCTGTGAGCCCGAGGTGATCAGGATGTTGTCGATGTCACACTCCACCCCGATTTCGTGCATGTGCTGCACCAGCCACTGCCGTAATGGAACATAGCCTTCGCTGACCGAGTATTGCAGCGCCTGCGCTTGCATATCCGGCCCCAGGGCCTGCTGAAACGCCTGTGCAAATGCATCGGCGGGAAACAGGGCGGGATCAGGAATCCCACCGGCAAAGGAAATGATGCCGGGTTGGTCGAGCAGCTTCAGCAGTTCGCGAATCTCTGACGCTTTCATCCGCGAGGCCCGGGTGGCAAACAAAGGGTTTTGGGACATGAGGTTCCTCCGATCTCAATTCGGCGCAGCCTATGCCCTCTCACATTAAAGTCAATATTGCTGACCTTATTTTTCGGCGGATGTGACCGGGGATTCTTGAACAGCACCGGCGTCCATGGTCAAATGAATTGACCAATTTCGGAAGACGAGATGCCTTTTCACAAAGTTCAGACGGAAAAACTGTCGCTCGCAGTCGTTCGCCAGATAGAGCTTCTGATCCTGCGTGGCATCCTGCGCCCTGGAGAGCGCCTGCCATCAGAGCGAGAGTTGGCAGAGCGCATGGGCGTTTCGCGCCCGTCCTTGCGTGATGCGATTTCCGAACTTCAGGAACAGGGGCTTTTGACCGCGAAAGCCGGATCCGGGATCTATGTGGCCGAGGTTCTGGGCTCTGCCTTTTCCCCTGCGCTGATCCGTTTGTTCGGCAGCCATGAGGAAGCCGTATTCGACTATCTGTCCTTTCGCCGTGACATGGAAGGGTTGGCGGCCGAACGGGCCGCGCGGATGGGATCAGACAGCGACCTTAAGGTCGTTCAAGCGATCTTTGACAAGATGCAGGCGGCCCACAACCGAAACGCTGCGAATGACGAGGCGCAGCTGGATGCCGAATTCCACATGGCCATCATCGAGGCCAGCCACAATGTGGTGATGCTGCATATGATGCGGTCGATGTATGACCTGCTGGTGCAGGGGGTGTTCTACAATCGCCAGACCATGTTCCGTCAGCGCGCCACCCGCGAGGCCATCCTGGATCAGCACCGCGCCATCAATGTGGCTCTGCAACAGCGTGATCCTTTGGCTGCACGAAATGCAATTGAACGCCATTTGGACTTTGTGGAACGCTGTATGGCGGACCAACAAAAGACCGATCGGAACGAAGCTATTGCGCAACAAAGGCTGCAACACGAAACCGGGCGGACCTAAGGGCCATCCTGATAATTCAGACAGAGCAGGGCAAGGCCGGGACTAGGCGGCGCCTGACGCGGCTGGAAGCAGATGTCGGGGAAACGGAGCCCCGCTGCCTTCTCCCAGACGGTCCTCAGCGGCCAGTGTTGTCAGGGCCGGGTCGATGAACAGCCTTGCACCGCGATCCCTCAGATGTTTGTGCAGCATAACATGTTCGCACACTTGTTGGCCTTTTTCGTCCCGGCAAGAATAGCGCAATCCCCGCAGCGCGCGGGATTTATACAACCCGGCACCTCCGAAAGCGCTGTCGACCGGGATCAGGGGCGTATCGGCAGGAATGTGAAACTGGCGGTCAAAAACAGCGGACTTCATAACAGACCGGCGCCATTTACGACGCCCGAACAGCGGCCTGCGCGTGCTTTGAATGCGTTGCCACACGTCTTCATCACACCAGCCAGGGCATCGCAGCGCGTAGATATCGTCATACGCTGGTTTGGGGTTGGCGAAAACACCTTCCCACAACGGGGCGACCCGCTGCGCTGCTGCCAGAACTGTCTGAGCATCCAGGCAGGTATTCGGACCATCCATATCCAACACCAGTGTCAACTCCAGGTCCCTGTCTTGGTCCTCGAGTTTTTTGAGAACTGCGTTCCTGGCCGCCGTGATGCGCTCGACCCGGTTTGGCAATTCTGACGCTAGACCATCCAGTCGCATGATATCGACATGCCTACTTTGACCCGCATAGTCGGACAACACTTGATCCGTACCGTCCGTGTTGTCGTTCGTCGCAATGGTGACAGTGAACCGGCGCAACTGCGCGGACAGGTTTTCGATCCTGTTGATCGTGTCGATCAGCGCCGACCCGCCATTTCGGACGACGCCGACAATATTCATCGAAACTGCGTTGCCTGACACCGCCTGTCTTTCCCTGCTATTGTCACGCCCCCAGCGGAGCGCTCCTATCAACCTGATCCCCGGCAGGTCGTAGGATTCGGAGTGTTTCGAACAACAGAAACAGAAGCGGGCCAAAAACAAAAGACCCGACAGCCAAAAGCTCTCGGGTCGTCTGTTTCATTTGTCTGTCGGGGTCACCCTTCAGTGCAGCTTGGCACCTACATCTGCAATCGATGCATCGATCAGCTTGTTGGCCTGCGCTGCGGTCATTTGCTTCGCCAGAACCGAGCTTGCCGCGGAAACCGCAACCGAAACGGCCTGATCACGCACTTCCTTCACTGCAGATGCTTCAGCCGAAGCGATCTGGTCCTGAGCAGCCGCAAGACGACGCTCGATCGACTTTTCCAAGTCAGCTTTCGCCTGTTCTGCTGCCAAAGCCGCGTCTTCCTTCGCTGCTGCAACAATCGCATCGGCCTGCCCCTTAACTTCACGCTGCTTGCGCTCGTAAGAGGCCAGCAAAGTGCGTGCTTCTTCATGCAGCGCACGGGCTTCGTCCAGTTCGGATTTGATGCCTTCGGCACGGTTGTCCAGCGCACCGCCGATCATACCGGGGACCTTGAAGTAGAACAGGACCGCGATGAAGACGATGAAGCCCAGAAGGACGATAAAGTCGGTATTGCCAAGCGAGAAAAACGGGCCGCTTGCGGCAAAGGCCGGGCTGGCTGCACCAACGGTCAGGACAAGAGCAAGAGTGTTCCGCATGTCACTTATCCTTTCGTCTGCGCGTCAACAGCACTGGCAATAGCATCAGCTTCCGCTTCGCCGCCCAGCGCAATTACCAGTTCAGCCGCCGTATCCTTGGCAACCACCTGAATGCTTTCCAGCGCACCGACACGGATTTCGGCAATCGCCTTTTCCGATTCAGCCGCCTTTGCAGCGATTTCCGCGTCCGCCTTTGCAATCGCGACATCCAGACCAGACTGGATTTCGGCGCGTGCTTCGGCAGCGATCCGCTGCGCTTCGGCACGGGCATCGGCCAGCGCCTTGTTATAGGCCTCTTCGGCCTCGACCGCTTTGGCCTTCAGATCTTCGGCCGCAGCCAGGTCATTTGTAATGGTCCCCTGACGTTCCGCCAGGATTGCCGCGATGCGCGGCAGGGCCACGCGGGACAGGACCAGAAAGATGACGACCAGCGTAATGACCAGCCAGAAAATCTGGTTGGGGAACCAATCGAAGCAGAGCTGTGGCATCCCGATGGCAGAGCCATGCGAGTCGACGCACGAGCCAACTACTTCTTCTGAAATGGGTTCAGTCGCCATGATGTCCTCCGTCGGAACGTTGTCTTTACAACAGATGGGCCGCTATGGCTTGGGCCCACCTGCGCGTAAGGATCAGGTTCCGCAGATTAGACGGCGAACATCAGCAGCAGCGAGACCAGGAATGCGAAGATCCCCAGAGCTTCTGCGAATGCGATACCGATGAACAGGGTTGCGGTCTGCGAAGCAGCCGCCGAAGGGTTGCGCAGGGCGCCGGCCAGGAAGTTGCCTGCTACGTTGCCCACCCCGATTGCGGCTGCGCCGGAACCGATTGCTGCCAGGCCTGCGCCGATGTGTGCGAGATCGCCTTCCATGATGTTTCTCCTTACGAATTGGAAGTTTCGATGTTTGGGTATCGGACCTTAGTGCGACGGATGCAGCGCATCCTTCAGGTATACACAGGTCAGAATGGTGAATACGTAGGCCTGAATGAAGGCCACCAGGACCTCAAGGCCGTACATTGCGGTGATCGCCAGAACCGACACGGGCGAAATCACGGCAATCGCGGCGAAGCCTGCGAAAACCTTGATCACCGCGTGGCCTGCCATGACGTTACCGGCAAGACGAATGGAGTGGCTGACGGGACGCACGAAGTACGAGATCAGCTCGATGATTGCCAGGATCGGGCGCAGCGCCAGCGGCGCGCTGGACACCCAGAACAAACCCAAGAACCCGGCGCCGTTCTTGACGAAACCCAAAATGGTCACGGTCAGGAAAACGGCCAGCGCCAGCGGGATGGTCACGGCGAAATGCGATGTCGTGGTGAACGAGGTCGGGATCAGACCCAGGAAGTTCGCGGTCACGATGAACATGAACAGGGTCATGACATAAGGGAAGTACTTGACGCCTTCCTTACCGCAAATGTCTTCCAGCATCTTGTAGATGAAGCCATAGGCCAGTTCCGCCACCGACTGCATACGCGTCGGCACAATGGCACGTTTGGATGTGGGCAGAACCAGCAGAGCTGTCACGGCCAGCACTGCAAAGAACAACCACAGAGTCACGTTGGTGACCGTGAACATGCCTATCGCACCGTCGCCGAACAGCGGCTTGACGATGAACTGATCCATCGGGTGGAATACCAGGCTGCTGCCTTCTGCTGCGGTGGTCTCAGTTGCCACGTTCAGTCCCTCTCGTCCTTCTCGGCCGCCGATGCCGCCGTTTGTTTATCTTGAACCTCTTTCGCGCTGCGGAGCATAACCTTCACGCCCGCGACAAGGCCCAGCAATGTGAACAGCACCAGAAAGATCGGGATCGTCCCGAGCAGGCTGTCCAGCCCGTATCCGATGCCAAATCCGATCCCGAGACCGGAAACCATTTCAATGACCATCCTCCAGGCAAGCTCGCCCCCGGACACGTCAGCGTCCGCACGAGGTTTTGGCGCCTTGGCCTTTTTCGCCGCCTCGATCTTGGCCTCCAGCTGCGCCATCCGCTGCTTTTGGTCATCATCGGTCACGGGCGTTTCCCTCGTACAGTCTTGGGCATGGTGCTAAGGCGCGAAAGGCGCAGAGTCAACGACCTAGAACGCCCTGATTGACGCACCTTAACACTTTGAAAAAGTTATATTTTCCAGAATACCCAAGGCACGCCAATCGCTCCGATGGCCACCGCTGCGCCGCCAGAGCCCTGAATCTCCATATTCAACCAAATGGTTGACCAATCCCGACGGCTATGGTTGAGCGGACACATGTCCAACGATCTCGACACAGTCTTTGCAGCCCTCGCCGACCCCACCCGCCGCGCTATCCTGGCGATGCTGCTGGAGGATGATATGGCCGTGACAGATGTGGCCGAACCGTTCGAGATGTCGCTGGCCGCGATTTCCAAACACTTGGTGATACTGACCAAGGCAGGTCTGATCAGTCAGGAAAAACGCGGGCGGGTAAAGTGGTGCAAACTCGAACCTGACGCCTTGCGCGCCGCTTCGGTCTGGATGCAGGGGTTCGGGCAATTCGAACCCGTCAATCTGGACGCGTTCGAACGGTTTCTAGAAATTGAACTGCCGAGGTCGGACGAGGCCTAACGCACCACAAAAACCGACATGCTGGCGTGTTTCGCCAGATAACCGGCGTGGCTTGAGAAGATGTAGTCGGTGATCCGGGGTGCGTGGGTGCCGACAATGACCAGATCTGCGCCAATCTCCTCCGCAGCACGGGTCAGATCGCTGTCCACTTCGGCGGCGACGTCGACCGAATGCACCTTGCGCATGGAAACGTCGGATCCACTCTCAGCAGCCAACTGTTCGGTGAACTCCGCCAGTTCCTTGTCGATCTCAGCTTCGGTTTCCGAGGATTCACCCATATGGGCCCCGGTGACGCTGACCAGAGTAATTTTAGCCCCCTGCCATTTTGCAACTTGTGCAGCGACATCGGCCGCTTTGCGAACCTCGGGCGGTAGATGCCGGTCAATCGGCAACATGATGTGTTTGAACATGATCTCCTCCTTTAGCTTGCTGACGAAGCTAATGGAGGTGCCGCAAGGGCGCCTTGATCTGGCTCAACAAAATCTATCTCTGGGATGTATCTTGGATTCGCCCGGTTCCGCCCGAGAAGATGGGCCTTATTCCATGACGCGGCGAACTGGCACCGAGGGCGGGATTTCCTCTTTCAACAGCATAAGCAAAGCGATGATTGTCAGCGCCACACCACCCAGGATCAAACCGGGTGGCACGCCTTTGCCCAGCGCAATCTCCCACAAAATGACCCAGCTGGGAACCAGGTAGGTATAGGCCATGACCTTGGCCGACGGCAGCCGCAGGGAAGAAAACTGCACCAGCACGAAGCTGGCTGCCGTTGCAAAGAACGAAATATAGAACAAGCCGATCCAGACAATGGCCGGAAGCGCAGCCCAATCGGTTGCCATCAGGTCAGACCAGCCGAGCACGACCAACAACAGGCACCCGGCGACCAGCGTACCGAAGGTAAAGACCACGGCGGGCTCTCCCCGGTTCAGCTTGCGGATCATGGGCGTATAAATCGCATGGGCGACGCAGCCCCAGAAATAGATGATCTCGCCCCCACCGATTTCAAATGCACGGAACATCTGCCAATCGGCCCGAAAGATCACCCACAGCGCGCCCACCGCACCAATGGTCAGTGCCAGCGCCATGCGCGGCGTGGTGATCTGGCGCAACAAGACCCACCCCGCCATGGCAGAAACAACTGGTGTCAAAGTGAATACCGCGGCCGCACTGACAGGCGGGGCGGTTTGCAGCCCATAAAACATCAGGACGAAATAGGTGGCGAATAGACCCCCAAGTACCAGATAACGCCAAGGCGCCTGCGCGGCGCTGCGTGGCAGGCCGGTTGTTGCAAGCGCGGCCAAACCAATCACCGCAGCGGCAGTCGCAAAGCGCACCGCGTTCAGAGCGGCCGGGGCAATCTCGTTGGCGATCATGGACCCCAGCGAAAAGCTGCCCGCAACAAGGGCTGAGAAGGTCAGCATGGCCAGATGGCCACGCATCTGCGGATTCATGGCTGCCAGCCTTTGGCTTCTTCTTTCAGATAGCTCAGGAACGCCTGCACCTTGGTGGTGCGATGCAAATCCACGTGGGTCACCAGCCAAAGATTGCCGAACCATTCCGGGAGCGGATCAATCACCTCGACCAGATTATCGTGGCGGGCGGCCTCCCAACGGGCCATGAAACCGATGCCTGCACCGGCCAGAACGGCCTCGCGCATGCAGAAGTTGTTGGTACAGCGGAAGGTGATGCGATCGGCAGGTACCGTCGCGCGCAGCCAGCGGGTGAACGGCGCGCGGCTGGTCTCATCGTCAGAACTGACGAAGTGATAGTTTCCGAAATCCTCAATGCCGGATGGCCTGCCGAACCGTTTGACGTACGAGGTACTGGCATAAAGGCCGACTTCCTCTTGCCGGAACGGTTGGACAACATTGTCGGGTTGATCGGGAGCCGATCCGGCGCGGATCGCCACATGCGCCTCGCCATATTCCAGCCGGAACAGCCGGTCGCCGGTCAGGTATCGCACGATCAGGTCCGGATGCATCTTTTGAAACGCGGTGAGCGTTGGCACGACCAACGGCGCAAGAGACCCCAGAGATGTCACGACCAATTCACCCGAGACGTCGTCTCCGCGACCCTTCATCCGGCCGACAAGCTGATTGAACTGATCTTCGGTAGCCTGCGCCACACGCAGCAGATCGTCGCCTGCTTCGGTGGGTGTGTATCCCCGCGCATGACGCTGAAACAGTTTGACACCCAAACGCGACTCGATCGCATCGATGTGACGGATCACGGTGGCATGGTGAACACCCAGAACCTCTGCCGCGCCGCTGACCGTACCCATGCGTGCCACCTGATAGGCGGTTCTCACTTCATCCCAATTGTCCATGGCAATGTCATCACTGTGCAATTTCCAACAATAACTGTTGATGTATCCGAGTTTCGTTCGCAAACGCAATAATCATATTGGCGGCAGGACAAGATTCCCGTGACCCAAAGGACCTGAACAATGGCTAAAACTATCCTTCATATCGACTCTTCTGCCCGCCGCGTGAATTCGACCACCCGCGATCTGTCCGACCGCGTGGTCAAGCAACTGGGCGCAGAACGCATCATCCGTCGTGATCTGGCCACCCCCCTGCCCCTGCTGACGGAAGACTGGATCGCCGCCAATTTTACCCCCGCCGACCAGCGCGACGACGTACAGCGCGACCGGCTGGCCCTGTCGGACGAACTGGTTTCCGAATTGCAAGACGCCGACACCATCGTCATCGGCCTGCCGATCTATAACTTCTCGGTCCCCGCGGCGTTCAAGGCGTGGATAGACCTGGTTGCCCGCGCGGGTCTGACCTTTTCCTACACGGAAAACGGCCCCAAAGGCCTGATGGAGGGGAAGCGTGCCATTCTGGCCATCGCATCGGGCGGTGTTCCTGTCGGGTCCGAAGCTGATTTCGCCACCAATTACGCGCGCCACGTTCTGGGTTTTATCGGCATTCATGACGTCGACGTCATCGCCGCGGATCAGATGGCCGTGAACCCGGATGCGGCGCTGGAAAATGCCCGCAAGGCAGTGGCGGAGCTTGCAGCCTGATCGCCTCTGGTCAATAGGCGTTGAAACGTCCAGTCTGCCGGTTAGCAAACAGGCAGACTGGACGGGGCGCATGAAAAAAATAGGTATTCTGGGTGGCGTGGGCTGGGCCTCGACCGTCGACTATTACAGGGCCATTGCCGAAGGGGCCGGGCGTTATTTCGCTGAACGTGGTCACGGCTCGCCTTTGCCAATCCCTCCGATGACCATCGAATCCGTCACGCAGGCCAGGACACGTGCCCTTCGTGGTTCTGTCGGGGATGAGGCAAGCTGGGCGGATTTTGACGCGGTGTTCCGCGACGCCCTGCTGACTCTCGAACGCGCCGGGTGCGATTTCGGCATCATCGCGTCCAACACCCCCCATGCGCGGCTACACGCAATACGGCAGGGTGTCTCAATGCCAATCCTCAGCATCTTTGACGCGACCGCCGAAGCCACTGCAGGAACTGGCGCGTCCAAGGCTCTGGTCTTGGGAACAGCCGTGACGATGCAGGCCACCAACTATGCGGATCGTCTGGACGCCGAAGGCATTGCCGCAAATGAACGGTTGCCCGAACCCGAGATTTCCGAGATGCAGGCCATGATCGACAGTGACTTCTACGGCGGCGCATCCGACGCGGCCCGGGCCCGACTACTGGTCTTTTGCGACAAGTACGCCAGCCCCGGAACCGCGATTCTGCTGGCCTGTACCGAGCTTCCACTGGCTTTTCCGAACCACCTGGACGATCCGGTGTTCGAGGCTGACGGACACCTGTTCGTCAACCCGTCAGCCGCGCACGTTGCCGCCGCACTGAAAGAGGCGCTGATATAATCAGGGCAACCAGGTGACCTCGCACCCGATGCGATCGAAGAAGGCCATCATATCTGCCCGCTTCAGGGCCACGGTGCGGTCGTTGACAAGGGGGTGCATGTAAATCAACTCGGCCTGTTTTGCCGCCGCATCCATGAAGAACCGTACATCATTCTGAACTCCGTTGATCATCGCCAGCGGGCTGACCGCGCCGGGACGTATGCCTAGGTTCTGGAACAGACGGTCCGCCGAGCCAAAGGACAGGTTGCCAATGCCCAGCTCGGCCCCCAGCGCCTTAAGATCAATCTCGCGGCTTTGCTCCAAGGTCACCAGATAGTTGCGCTTTTTCTTGTCTCGCAGATACAGGTTCTTGACCCGAAGCGCGTACTCTCCCGGCACCATGAACTGGTCTTCAACCGCCTTGGCATCCTCAACCGTACGCAAAGGCGCATGGGTATGCAGGCGATAGGTCAAGCCCCAGCCAGCCATCCGCGTCAACAATGCGTCGGAGCTCAGCGGCAGTGTGTCCTGATAGGCGGATGAAGCGTCCACGAAACCCTCCTGTTTAGACTGCTCATCGCGCACCAAGGCTTGGAATTCAAGCGCGGGACATACAATCGCCCGGGTGATAGCCTGTCCGAATGAAAGTCGCGCGCAACACACCCCAACAGCTGATCCTCAGCGATACCCCTTGGTTCTTCGGAATTCTGTTTGCTTTGAATACCCTGATTTTTGCAGCGCTTGGCCTTTTGCTGACATGGGCTGGCGGGTCGGCTTTCTGGTACGGGTTGAGCATGATCATCTTTGGTGGCGCTATGGGTTTATGGAGCTTTCACCTGCTGGTGAGGCGCGTTCAGGTAATATTTGACCGGACCAAGGGCACGTTGGTGATCCGTCAGAAATCCATCTTCGGATATGCAGCTATAGAGCACGCTCTGTCCGACCTGTCCCATGCAGAAGTTGAAACCATACTGAACAAGCCCGCATGGTTGTTCGCAAGCCGTCATCGTCCGGTTCTGTTGCTGGACAAGGGTATGAGTGCGGGTCGTCATCCGATCATCCAAGCTTTTTCGACCGGAACCTGTGCCGAACGCATCACCGGCACGGTCAATGACTGGCTTAATGCACGTGGAGGTGACCCCGGCACCCGCTCTGCCTGAAATCAAGGAGATGCGGTCTTGGTGCCTGCCTGTTTGCGATTCCATTCGCGCAAGGCGCGGGCAAATCAAACTGGAACAGGATGTTGGAACGGTGCTAGCGTACCGCCATGAAAGTGACCCGAGACACCCCGAACCAACTGATCATCGCCAATACGCCCTGGTTCATCGGTATCATGCTGGTCATTTTCATTCTGGCCTTTGTCGGTTCCGGTATTTTCCTGATGAGCACGGGCGGCGAAGGCATCTGGTTCGGCCTGATCTTCGCCCTGGGCGGAGGTGGTCTTGGCTTTGGTGCCTTTTGCGCTTTTGTAAGACGGGTTCAGATCATTCTGGACAGGAGGAAGGACAGTATCCTGATCCGCCGCCAATCCGTCTTTGGCTATGAAGCGGTTGAACACACGCTGTCCAACCTGTCCCACGCTGAAGTCGAAAGCACGACATCCCGCGGCAAAAACGGCACCTCGACGCTGTATCGCCCGGTCCTTGTTCTTGAGAAAGGGATGAGCGCCGGTCGCCATCCCATTGTCGAAGCATTTTCCAGCGGGTCTGGTTCTCATCGGTTGGCTGATGCCGTAAATGACTGGCTTCCATCGAAGCTCGGGCAAGACCGTCGTGAAGTCGGGGCGGGTTAAGGGGCCAAGCCGCGTTCCAGCCACAAGCGTTCCTCGGGTGAAACTAACTCGGACATACATGCACCGTAACGCCCCATGTCTTCCGCCGTTAACTTGCCTTCCCATTTCTCGCTGGTTCCTGAGGCAAAGAACTGCGCGTAGTCGTGGAAGACAGTTTGGAAGCCCGGCGCTTGTGCCGCGCGTTCGGCATTGTTTTTCATCGAACCGAAGCTGCCTGCCTCGGCGATGTCGTTGACCAGTTTTGGATCGATATTGATATCTGAAATCCGGGCTATCCGGGCCACCTGACCCGGCAGGTCACGACTGAGTTCTGCATAGTGCAGAAAGTGAATATTGGGCAGCTTCCGGTAACCCCAGAAGGATCGAAAGTGATGAATGATCGATCTGAGAGTCAGATCATCCGTGCCCTTGGACGATGCGGGCCGTTCCAGAAACATCGCAAACGCCTCGGACAAATCATCGGGAAACAGATAGTCCAGCCAGTCTTCCTTCATATTGGCAACATGATTTCGAAGCGAGAAATGCACGTCAACCGGGTGGCGATGCACCACAAGATAAGTCGCAACTGGTGAATAAGTGATCCCGTCCAAAGGCGTATGAGTCTTGATGCAGCGCCGATGCGTCTGCGCCTCCAATTGAGAGGCTTGTTCTTCCTGATCCCTGAATCCAGCGTCCAACCATGGCGAGACCTTGTTGTCATAAACTGCAGGATCCGCTCTACCGGTGATCAGCATCCGAACCAGCGTCTGCGTCCATGTTGTTCCACACTTGGGCGGTGTGCAGACAAAGATATCGTCTGGACGGATATCGAAACTGGACCAGATGTCTGTGTTGGTGACTTGTCCGACATACTCGTTCGTTCTTTGCGGAAGATTGTCCTTCATAGCGCCCCCTGGACTTGGTCCATCCAGATTACACCACGCGCGGTGCGTTTACCTAGGGCCCACCTTGACTCGGGCAGTCCATCGGCGTAGATGACGCCCCAACATCCGGAAGCGTCTGATCTTCCGGTCCCTTGAGTCGTTCAGGGATCGCCCCCCACCAGCGAGTTTCGCCCGTGGGGGCAATTGTGCATTTAACCGGTGTTTCTTATCTAAGAAGCGCCATGAGATAACCGGCTAAGGAGGCCGAAGGCATGTTTGAAAATCTATCCGAACGCCTCTCTGGTGTCTTCGACCGGCTGACCAAACAGGGCGCCCTGTCCGAGGAAGACGTCAAAACCGCCCTGCGCGAAGTGCGGGTTGCCCTGCTGGAGGCTGACGTCTCGCTGCCGGTTGCAAGGGAATTCGTCAAGAAGGTGCAGGAACAGGCGACCGGTCAGGCTGTCACCAAGTCGATCACACCCGGCCAGCAGGTCGTCAAGATCGTGCATGACGCTTTGGTTGACACCCTGCGTGGCGAGGAAGACCCGGGTGCGCTGAAGATCGACAACCCGCCCGCGCCGATCCTGATGGTCGGCTTGCAGGGCTCTGGTAAAACGACGACCACCGGCAAGCTTGCCAAACGCCTGAAAGAGAAAGAGGGCAAGAAGGTCCTGATGGCCTCGCTGGACGTCTATCGCCCGGCGGCGATGGATCAGTTGGCCGTTCTGGGCACGCAGGTTGGTGTAGACACTCTGCCGATCGTGCCGGGCCAGAAACCGGTAGACATTGCCAAGCGCGCCAAGCAACAGGCGACGCTGGGCGGCTACGACGTCTATATGCTGGATACCGCGGGTCGTCTGCATATCGACGAGGTTCTGATGAACGAGGTCGAGCAGGTCCGCAACGTGGTCGACCCGCGTGAAACGCTGCTGGTCGTCGACGGCCTGACTGGTCAGGTCGCCGTCGAGGTGGCCGAGGAGTTTGACGCCAAGGTCGGTATCTCGGGCGTGGTCCTGACACGGATGGACGGTGACGGGCGCGGCGGTGCGGCACTGTCGATGCGCGCCGTGACCGGCAAACCGATCCGCTTCGTCGGTCTGGGCGAGAAGATGGACGCGCTCGAAACTTTCGAGCCGGACCGGATTGCCGGTCGTATTCTGGGCATGGGCGACATTGTTGCCCTGGTCGAAAAAGCCCAGGAAACGATGGAGATGGAACAGACCGAGCGCATGATGAAGCGCATGGTCAAGGGTCAGTTCAACATGAACGACCTGAAAATGCAGCTGGAACAGATGATCCAGATGGGTGGCATGCAGGGCATGATGGGCATGATGCCGGGCATGGGCAAGATGGCCAAACAGATGGATCAGGCCGGTCTGGACGACAGGATTCTGCGCCAGCAGATCGCCATGATCCAATCCATGACCAAGCGCGAACGCGCCAACCCGCAACTGCTGCAAGCCAGCCGCAAAAAACGCATTGCGGCGGGTTCCGGGATGGAGGTCAGCGACCTCAACAAGCTGCTCAAGATGCACCGGCAGATGTCGGACATGATGAAGAAGATGGGCAAGATGGGCAAAGGCAAAATGCTGAAACAGGCCATGAAAGGCATGTTCGGCAAAGGCGGTCCCAGCCCCGAGGACATGGCCGCAGGAATGGATCCCAAAGCGTTGGAGCAGGCGGCCAAGGCCATGGGCGGCAAGATGCCCGGTCTGGCCGGCGGCATGGGTCTGCCACAGGGCCTAAGCGGGTTCGGAAAGAAAAAGTGACGCCAGCACGCTGCACCCAGCCCCCGTCCGGAAAGGCGGCGATGGCAGCAGCGCAATATCGCGCAGCCCTGCCGGTCATTCAGACCCGGCGGCTGGTTCTGCGTGTGCCCACCCTGGACGACCTGCCGATGTGGACGTCGATCTGCAACGACAGCTTTGGTGATACCGCCCAAGACGCGTGGACCGAGTTTTCCTATTATACCTCGGGCTGGCTTCTGCATGGTCACGGGCTGTTCTCGGTCACGCTAAAGAGTGATGATCGCGCAATTGGCTTCGTCGTTCTGGGCCTGGAATGGGACGATCACGAACCGGAACTTGGCTATATGTTCAGCGCTGAACACCGCATGCAGGGCTATGCCACCGAGGCATGCGCCGCCGTACGTGATTTCGGATTTGACCTGCTCGGATCCGGGCAGTTTGTAAGCTACGTTTCGCAATCCAACACCCGTTCGAACGCGCTCGCACAACGACTGGGCGCAGCGCGTGATGCCAATGCAGAAAGCGCCTTTGGACCAACCCAGCATGTCTGGCGGTACAGCGAGGGGCAGGAATGACATTCGCGATGCCAATCCCGACGCTGGAAACCGAACGCCTGATCATGCGCGCGCCGTCCGAAGCTGATGTCAACGCAGACACTGCCTTCTTTGCCAGCGAAGCCGCGAAGTTCGTCGGCGGTCCTCTGCGCAAGGATGAGGTATGGCGGGTGGTTGCCTCGCTGCTGGGTCACTGGGCCATGCGCGGCTATGGGTATTGGAGCGTCGATGAAAAGGACACCGGCACCTATGTCGGGCGGATCGGACTTTGGTTTCCAGAAGGCTGGCCGGAACCCGAGATAGGTTGGACTCTGTTGAACAATGCCACCGGCAAAGGTTATGCGACCGAGGCCGCGCTGACTGCACGCACCTATGCCTATGATGTATTGAGTTGGGAAACCGTGATCTCACTGATCGACCTGGACAATCACGCCAGCAAGGCCGTGGCCAAGCGTCTGGGCGCGCAGTTCGAGTACCACTATGACCACCCCAAGTTCGGAAAGTCCGAAATCTGGCGGCACCCGGCACCCTCGGATCTGGTGAATGGCGGAATGGAGGCTTACGTATGACCTCTTTCACCATCCCCACCATTGAAACCGAACGCCTGATCCTGCGCGCCCCGCATCTGGATGACCTGCCCGCGATGACCGTGTTCTTCGCAACCGAGCGCAGCCATATGGTGGGTGGCCCCAGGGATGCGTTCGAATGTTGGAACTCATTGTCGAACCGACTGGGTCATTGGGCGCTGCGAGGTTATGGCCTTTGGCACCTGACCGAAAAGGCTGGCGGGGCATTCGTTGGCTGGGCCGGAATGATCTACGTGCCGGGCTGGGCGGAACCGGAATTGGGCTGGACCTTGCTGGAAGAAGCCGAAGGTAAAGGGCTGGCCTTTGAAGCCGCCCAGGCTGCGCGCGCGTACGCTGCACGACATCAGGGCCTGAACGGCGTGATCTCATACATAGCTCATGCCAATGATCGTTCGCGCGCCTTGGCTGAACGGCTTGGTGCCACGCTTGAGCTTGAGAATGCCGAACTTCTGGGCAAGCACGCTCAGATCTGGCGCCACCCGCAGATAGACTTGACCACCGAGAGGACCGGCCAATGACCAACCCCGTGACACAGGCTGCCACGCTGTTGAAAGAGCATCGCGAAAGCATCGACCGACTGGACGCGATCCTCGTCTATACGCTGGGCGAGCGGTTCAAGCACACGCAGGCCGTTGGCAAGCTCAAGGCCGCACACGACCTTCCCCCGTCCGATCCCTCGCGCGAAGCTGCGCAGATCGCACGGTTAGAAGACCTGGCGAATGAAGCCGATCTGGATCCCGACTTCGCCAAGGCTTTCCTGAACTTCATCATTCAGGAAGTCATCCGACACCACCGGAAGCATCAAGAGTGAACCTCCGGTTCAACAAACACCAGAACTAACCGGCACCCACGCCGGATACGCCATTCAAAGGAGATACCACCATGGCAATGAAAATTCGTCTCGCCCGCGGCGGCTCGAAAAAACGTCCCTTCTATCGCATCGTTGCGGCTGACAGCCGTATGCCTCGCGATGGCCGTTTCATCGAGAAACTGGGCACCTACAACCCGCTGCTGCCGAAAGACAGCGAAGAGCGCGTGAAAATGAACATGGAGCGCATCCAGTACTGGCTGGATCAGGGCGCACAGCCCACCGACCGTATCGCTCGTATACTGGAAGCAGCCGGTGCCAAAGATAAGGCAGAGCGCAACAACCCCAACAAGGGCACCCCGGGCAAGAAAGCCCAGGAGCGCGCTGAAGAAAAAGCGGCAAAGGCGGCTGAAGCGGCGGCTGCACCGGCTGAAGAAGCCGCCGCAGAAGAATAAGCAGGCGGACGCGTGCAAGATCAAACTTTTTCTGACGATTTTCGCACGCAATTCGACCTGTTGTTGCGGCTCCGGCGTGATGTGCGCCGGTTCCGCTCCGAGGCGATTGACGAGGCAGTGCTGGCGCGCTGCCTCGACGCATTTCGACTGGCCCCTTCGGTGGGGCTCAGCGAACCCTGGCGCGTGATCCGCGTCGAAAGCGAAGCGGCTCGGGCCGCAGCGCTGAAGAATTTTCGAACCGCCAATGACCACGCTTTGGCTGGGTACTCGGGTGACAAGGCGCAGTTGTACAGCAGCCTGAAGCTGTCCGGGATGCAAGAAGCGCCTGTGCAGCTAGCCGTCTTCTGCGACGACGGCACCGAAAAGGGACTGGGACTTGGCGCCGGTACGATGCCCGAGATGCGGCGCTATTCTGTCGTGTCCGCGATCACCCTGTTCTGGCTTTCACTTCGGGTGGAAGGGCTGGGGCTGGGTTGGGTTTCTATACTGGATCCCGACCAGATGATGCGCGATCTGAATGTTCCCGAGACCTGGCGTCTGATTGGTTATTTCTGTGTTGGCACGCCAGAGCAGATGTCGGACATGCCTGAACTGGAACAGGTCGGCTGGGAAAACCGGGCACAGGGCCTGATGATCGAAACACGGTAAGACCTCATGTTCGGATTGATACGACTTCCCATTCTGCTGCTGATCGCCTTTATTGTAGGCGTGTTCTTTGAGCGCAACAACCAGCGCGAAGCCTGCAATGGGCTTGGCGAATGGAGAAACGGGATATGTTTGACGACAGGGGCAGCCAATGAGTGATCTGATCTGCGTCGGCAGCGTTGCGGGGTCTTATGGCGTGCGAGGTGAGGTGCGACTGAAAAGTTTTTGCGCCGTTCCCGAAGATATCGAGGCCTATTCGCCGCTGACCGATGAAGCGGGCAAAGAACGTTATCCGGTGGTATTGACGCGCACGATCAAGAACGGGTTCGCGGCCCGCCTTGGTGGCGTTGAGACCAAGGAACAGGCGGATGCCCTGAATGGTTTGCGCCTTTTTGCGAGGCGCGACCAGTTGCCTTCGCTGACCGATGACGAGTTCTACCACAACGATCTGATCGGGCTGGACGTCTATGACACCGGCGGCACCCTTTTGGGCAAGGTCAAATCCGTGCAGAACCACGGAGCGACAGACTTGTTGGAATTGCACGGGCCGGGCTTGAAAACCACGGTTTTGCTACCTTTCACGATGCAAGTTGTACCCACAGTGGACTTGGAGCAAGGCCGTATCGTAGCCGACCCGCCCGAAGGCCTGATCTGATGCGTCGGGTCCTGCTGCATCTGGGCCTGCACAAGACAGGCATGACCGCAGCACAGTCCTTCCTTCATGAAAACCGGAAACTGATCTGGCCCCGCTTCGCATTGGTTCTTCCCTATAAAACGCGCAACTGCGGCTTAAGCGAGATGGCCACGCGTCATTCGCTTTATCGGCTGGATGCAACCCTGGCGGGTTTTGGGAGTCACCTGCACGCGTTTCTCGACAAGCTGCACTTCGGTGCATACCGGGGGTTGATCCTGAGCGAAGAAAACTTCGCAGGCTTGCGCCCTAGCAGGAATAAGCATGAAGGTTACGGGGCCGCACCGGAACTGGCGGAAACTCTGGTCAGCGTCGTTCGGCGTCGGTTCCTGGGCAACAAGACCGACATCACGATCTACATGTCCTTGCGCAACCGCGATCAATGGCTGCGGAGCCTGTGGGCCCATGACTTGCAGAAATCACGCATGGTGCAGGACTTGGACACTTTTTCGACCGACCTTGCCCATTTGCCATCCCTTCAGGAAACCGCCGACGCCGTCAGGAACCGGCTGCCGTCTGTCACAGTCCGAACGGAATGGATGGAGGCGTTGCAGAACCACCGCTTTGGTGCAGGTGCGCCGTTGGCCGAATTTCTGAACCTGCCGCCCGAACAATCGGCACAGCTTGTCGGGCCTGCACATAGCACGCCTGCATTTTCCGACGATGTGCTGCTGGAAATCCTGGCTCTGAACCGTTCCTCGCTGGACGAAACCGCCATGATCGCCCAGAAGAAAGCACTGATTCACTCCGCACAGAACGAACTGGCCCGCCAGATATGACAGAGAAACCCAGCAGATCACATGGCCGTAAGGCAATCCGTCCTGCCCTGAAACCACGCGAGCTGATGACGCCGAGTCCTGACCTGCACGGGGTCTGGAAAGCCAAGATCATCACTCTGTTCCCGTCCGCCTTCCCCGGTGTTCTTGGCGAAAGCCTGACAGGCAAGGCCTTGCAGGAAGGGCTCTGGCAACTGGAAACAGTGGATCTGCGACAGTTCGGTATAGGCAAACATCGCAACGTTGATGACACCCCGGCCGGGGGTGGCGCCGGAATGGTTCTGCGGGCCGATGTTCTGGGTGACGCGATCGAGCATGCGATGGCAGGCGTTCAAGGGAACTGGCCGCTGATCTACCTCAGCCCGCGCGGGCGCCGCATGGATCAGCGCATGATGCAGAATCTTGCCCGTTGTGACGGCATGACCCTTCTGTGCGGTCGTTTCGAAGGCGTGGACGAGCGCGTTTTGGAACATTATGGCGTGCAAGAGGTGTCGTTGGGTGATTTCGTCATGACCGGCGGCGAAATTGCGGCACAAGCCCTGATTGATGCCACAGTACGGCTGATTCCCGGAGTTCTTGGAAATCAGGCTTCGACCGAAGAGGAAAGTTTTGCCTCGGGTCTGCTGGAGCACCCCCAATATACCCGTCCGGCAGATTGGAAAGGACGCCCGATCCCCGAGATTCTGATGTCGGGCCATCATGGCCGGATCGCGGAGTGGCGCCATAAAATGGCAGAAGACATCACGCGCGAACGGCGCCCTGATATCTGGGCAGAGTATGTCAAAACCAACTCCGAATCTCAGGACTAAGCCCGCGTGATGTGGCCGGGTTGCCGAAGGTTCTAAGTTTGTCAGATTGCCAGTTGTAGTTGATCACACCTCAATGTATTCGCTCTTAGGTTCCATGGGGTTTGGGATAAAAAGAAGTGAAACTGAAGTTACTATGAAAAAGCTACTGCTTGGCACTTTATTGGTTGCCTCCGCCTGTACCACCAAACCGCTTGGGATGTCCGTTCCGACGCAAGCCGGTCATAATCTGCACTCTGCGAAGGTTGCCGTTGATTCCTGCTCTCAGGAAGCTGACGAGGGCGGCAACAGCGCCGTAATCGGCGGTTATGCAACCAATATCCTGCTTTGGGGCATCATCATCGGGCCTGCGGTCACCGCGCCATTTCAGGACGAGCTGCGTCAACAGGGCGAAATCGATCAGGTTGATCGCTGCCTAAGCGCACGCGGTTTCGAGCGGCGCGAACTGACCGCGGGTGAGTCGTTCTGGGTGCGAAACGCCTTTGGTGATGAACGCGAACGGCGGCTGGACCACCTGGTCGGGGGCGGCACTATCGAAACTTACGGAACATCACAAAACTAGCGCCGCGCTTTCCAGCTGGCCCAAGTCTCTGGGGTGCCGTTGAACGTGTTGATGTCCACCCTGCCCTGAACCCCCGGCACCAGCCCGGTGCCGGTGTATTGCCAAAACCGCCAGACCGTGCGGGGATAGACCTGACGCGGATGGCCTGCGACGGATCGCAACCAGAACTCGGTTTTGGGCAAACGCCCGATATCCGTATCCGCAAAGAAATCCACCGTCGTATAGACGATGGGGCGCCGGCCATAATGCCGTTCGAGAATGTCCAAAAAGCGCTGCGCTTCGGCGCGGACGGTTCTGCCATCGGGCCGCAACGTGCAGGTCTTGGAATGCGGCGTCCACTCCATGTCAAGAACATGCGGCAGATCTGCCCCTTTCGGGACGTTCTGAATGAACCAACGTGCCTGTTCCCGGGCCGATCGGCAGAAATAATAGTAATGATAAGCCCCCCACGGCACGCCCGCTGCCTGAGCACCGCGCCTGTGGTCGTCGAATAATGGATCCGCCACATCGCCGCCTTCGGTTGCTTTCAGAAACGCAAAGCTTACGCCCGAAGCTTTGGCCGTGCGCCAGTCTATCGGTCCCTGCCAGCGCGAGACGTCAAGCCCGTGGATCGGATACAAGCCAGGGTGACGGCCCTCCCAGTCATGTGGATCGGCGTCACCAAAATCAGGATAGATTACGGACGGTGCTGTCCTGTCCACGCCCGGCGTGGGCTCCACGACCTGCGGTTTCGGGCCGCCGCGTCCACACGACATAAGCAAAGCGGCTGCAATCGTCAGCATAAGTCCAATTCGCATCATGGGGTCCTGTCTGAGATTTCTGCTCTTTCAATTTCCTTCAGAATGCCTGATCTGACTGCTGTGGCAACGGTGTGATTTTCGAAAGGCGGATTCCCACTGCCCTGCCACACGATTTGTCCTTGATCCCGGCACACAATACCCTTAAATGACCGCAATCCGGTGCCGCATTCTGCGACTCCGGTGTTTTGGTTTGGTTCATGGCTTGAAGCTCGGCTTTCTTCGGCGGGGATGCGTCAGATCAAACCAGACCAAAGGAACATTCGATCTGACCTCTGGCGGGCTGCGTGCAGGACCCGGTGAAGACCAAGAGCTCTCAGGCCGTGCCCAAACTTCGTGGACCAACCACGAGCATATAGGAGTACCTGCGATGGATCTTATCGCACAGCTTGAGGCGGAACAGATTGCCGCCCTGGGGAAAGACATCCCCGACTTCAAAGCCGGTGACACCATCCGTGTCGGCTATAAGGTGACCGAAGGGTCGCGCACCCGTGTGCAGAACTACGAAGGCGTCTGCATCGCGCGCAACAACGGCAATGGCATTGCCGGTTCGTTCACCGTTCGCAAGATTTCGTTTGGCGAAGGCGTGGAACGTGTGTTCCCGCTGTATTCGACCAACATCGACAGCATCACCGTTGTCCGCCGTGGCCGCGTTCGCCGCGCCAAACTGTACTATCTGCGCTCGCGCCGTGGTAAATCCGCGCGTATCGCAGAAGTCACCAACTACAAGCCCAAGGCTGGCGCCGAAGCGTAAGGAACGGAAAGATGAAAAAAGACATCCATCCCGATTATCACGTCATCGACGTCAAAATGACCGATGGCACCGTGGTTCAGATGAAGTCCACCTGGGGCGCCGAAGGCGATCAGCTGGCTCTGGAAATCGACCCCTCCGTGCATCCAGCATGGACCGGTGGCTCGTCGCGCCTGATGGACGCTGGCGGCCGCGTGTCGAAGTTCAAAAAGAAATACGAAGGTCTGGGCTTCTAAGTCTGACTGGTTTCGAATTCGAAAGGCCGTCCCTTGGGGGCGGCCTTTTTTTGTAAGCTTCCATGTGTCTTATGGACGCGACACCGGACAAACCGGACAAGATGCGTTTGGGCACAGGCTCAGTGATGTTACACTCCGGGTGACCAACGCCCAGCTTCCACGGAGACCCGGACATGCCCCAGTACAACGACATGATCGAGCTATCGGTCGAGGATATGGATCTGATTGAAACGGCATTGCGCGGTTCGATCGCTTCGTTGTCACAAGCTGCACTGGACGAACCAGAGAACAGCAGGACCAACCGTGAAGACACATTGCGGCGCACTCACGAACTTCTGGGCAAGCTGCACGATCAGAAGGTCTTTTTTCGTCCTCAAAAAGGGGTGTATCTCGGAGGTTAGGGACAAGGCTATCGCGGTTTGCGCGTCAAGTCCGCTGCACTGTGGGGAGGGGGAACTGGTCCACGCAATAGCATGAGTGCCAGAGTCATCCCGGCCAGCGCCGCGATCGCTGCAACCATCATGGCACTGTTAAAGGCGTTGTCCTGCATATCCCTTAGGGCCTTCGCCAATTTACTTCCCGTTGCCGGATCCATCTCCGAGATCAATTGCTGTATCTGGCTGGGCGCTCCATGTGTCAGCGCATGGGCCAGATCCTCGCGCTGGGTTGACCCGGCAGGCAACGCGTCGATCACCTCGGACAGACCGCGGCGTTTCGTGATTGCTTCAGCCAGACCTCCGACCACGGCGCCAAGTGTTGCTCCGAAATAGAGACAGGCGTTTATGACCCCCGAACCCTGCCCGACATGTTGCTCGGGTAACAGGCGCAGACCCAGACGAGGCAACAGCGAAAAGCAGATGCCCAGCCCGACCCCGACGATCAGCAGCTTCCACCAGATTTCGGAAAAATGCGTGGTGTTCGTGGTTGTCGTCAGCAGCAGGAACCCGCAGGCCATTGCCCCCAGGCCAATCGCGATCGGCCACTGAAAGCTATACGGGGCAAGAAAGCGGGGCGCGGTGACAGATATCACAAACATGCTGAGGCTGAGCGGCATGATCGCCAGCCCCGCACCGATGGACGAATACCCAAAAGCATCGGGCGATTGGACGAATGTATTGAAATAGACAAAGAAGCAGAACAGCGTGAAGCCGGTAAAGAACATCCCCGCCGCGGCCATCAAATAACGCGGATGGCGAAAGTACCGAAGCTCGATCAGGGGGTCGTCGCTGCGGCGGGATACGATGACAAGGGCAATTGTCGACACGGCCGCCACGCCCAGAGGCACCAGCGTCAGAGGCGAAGTCCACCCACCGCTTTCCCCATTGCTGAGCGCAAAGGACAATGGCCCGAGGAAAAACAGTATGGCAACGGCCCCTGCATAATCGAACTTTGCGTCGGCAAGACGGGTTTCGGGAACATATTTCCGCTTTCTGACATGCAGACCGATGGCAAAGGCCAAAGCCAGCAGAACCAGGTCGGCTGCAAAGACCGCGCGCCAACTGACATAGTGGCCGAATGCGCCGCCGACGATAGGCCCTACACCAATCGCCAGTCCGACAATCGCGCCCCAGATGCCGGTGACGCTGGCGCGCTGCTCCTCGGGCGTGGCTGCCGTCAACAGTGACAAAGAGGTGCCAAACAACGCCGCCGCGCCTGCACCTTGCGCGCAGCGCCCGATGAGCAGCATGGCCCCATCCTGAGCAAACATGGCCGAGGCTGACCCGATTGCAAAGACAATCATGCCAGCGAAAAAAACACCCATCTTGCCGGTGATGTCCCCCAACCGGCTAACGATGCAAACAAGCGTCGCGCTGGTCACGGAATACGCGGCCATCACCCATTGCAATCCTGACGGGGTCAAATCGAACTCGGCCTTGAGGTTGGGCAAGATGGTGGTCACAGCAGTGGTGTTAAACCCCACGACCATCATGCAAATTGCCGTTAAGGCCAGCACCACGCGGGCGCGGGACTGCGGAGATACATTTGCCGAGGTCTCGTCGCCCATTAAGCACTCGCAAACCAAGATTGTTTGATACGATTACTCATCAGTTTAGCGATTTCTGACCCTGCGCATAGGGCTGCGTCAAATCCAGTAGGACAGGGCAAACGGCAGCACCAGGATTGTGCTGAGCGTGGAGACAAGAATATACCCGGCCACATCTGCCCCGTATTCCGGAACATGCTGGTCGATAAACAGATAAGTCGCCACGGATGAAGGCATCAGGCAACACAGGATCAGAGCACCCCGTTGCGCTCCCGTAAAACCAAACAACCAGATCAGAACGCTGATAATTGCAACGGCCATCGCCAGATGCAAGGCTGTCAGCAGAACAGCACGGCCCAGGCTTTTCACCTGCAACGTCGCAAGAGTATGCCCCAGTGTCAGCAGCATGAGAGGGATCGACAACCCACCAAGGATGTCAAAGGACTTTGCGACCGGTTGTGGCAGGCTTTGCCCGGTCGCCATCAGGATCAGAGAGAAACCCACGGCGTAAATAATCGGGGACGTCGCCAGTTTCCTGGCTGAGAATTCTCCGGCGGGAATCCACATGCCCACGGTAAAGATGCTGATCAGCACCACCACCACGAACGCCATGGTGTAGGCCATACCTGCATCACCCAGCGCCAGCAGAGTGATCGGCAGGCCAATGTTGCCGACATTGCCGTGCATCAATGGTGTCAGAAACGCGCGCACCGGCAAGCGGAGACTCCTGAGCGCGACATATCCCAAAACACCGAAACCGGCCACCGCAAGGGCAGCGGCGGTCATCATGTCAAGAAACGTGCCTACGGCCAGTTTGGTGGTCGACAAATGAGAAATGATCAGTGTCGGATAGCCGACTTTCGAAACGATCCCGCCAATGACCTTGTTGTCAAATGGGGCCTGAATCACGGCAAGAACATAGCCAATACCAGCGCAGATCAGAACTGGCAGAACCACGTTCAATACGTTCAGGAACAGGTGCTCCAAGCAGAATTCTCCTAGCCGAAACCGTTTTTCGACAGTGAATCAGCGTCATTGCATTGGCAAGCGCCCTGTGTAACCCGTGTTCTGCGTTAGGTTTTCCCAAATAGAGTCTGATATTGCCCGAAAGCGCCGCTTGAGGTTCTTTTCATCGCGGTCGACACAACATATAGTGGGCACCAACAACGTGTAGTGAAGCACGGCGAGACTTGGGAATACAAGCATGGCACATATCATTGTGGTCGGGAACGAAAAGGGTGGCGCAGGCAAATCGACCGTGTCGATGCATGTGGCAACCGCACTGGCCCGATTGGGGCACAAGGTCAGCACCTTGGATCTGGACCTGCGTCAACGCAGTCTGGGACGCTATTTCGAGAACCGCAACAACTTCCTGAAAAGCTCGGACCTGACTCTGCCAAGCCCGCGCCATCACGACCTGCCCGAGATTGATGCCGCCACGCTGAAACCGGGCGAGAATATCTATGACCATCGCCTGTCTGCCGCCGTTTCCCAACTGGAAAGCGACAGCGACTTTATTCTGATCGACTGCCCGGGGTCTCATACCCGGCTCAGTCAGGTGGCGCATTCGCTGGCCGACACACTGATCACCCCGCTGAACGACAGCTTCATTGATTTCGACCTGTTGGCACGGATCGACTCGCAGGGTGAGAAGATCCTTGGCCCCTCTGTCTATTCCGAGATGGTCTGGAACGCACGACAGTTGCGGGCGCAGGCTGGACTAAAGCCCATCGACTGGGTCGTCGTTCGCAACCGCGTCGGTACACAACGCATGGTCAACAAGGAAAAGATGCAGCGCGCGATCGAGATGCTGTCGCAGCGCATCGGTTTTCGCGTCGCATCGGGCTTTTCCGAGCGGGTTATTTTCCGCGAGTTGTTTCCCCGTGGCCTTACCCTGCTGGACCTCAAGGACATCGGTGTCAAACAGCTGAACATCTCGAACATCGCCGCCCGTCAGGAGCTGCGCGACATGATGAAAGAGCTGAACCTGCCGGGTGTGGAGATTGATTTCTGATATGCTGCTTCGGCGGCCGCTCTGCGGACAAAGTTGCCGTTCCGCTTGGAGGGCCATATGTCCGTTTAGCTGAGAGACAGTAAGTTTTGTTTCAAAGTCCCATACTCATCTCATGCCATGCCATTCCTCCGTGGTCGGAGGCAGAGCGTCTCAGATAGCTATAGCCCAGCTTCTCGTAAAGCGACACGTGATGCTCTTTGCACATCAGATGGATCGTTGCCTTGTTCATCTGCTGCATTCGCCTGACAAACTCATCCATCAGAGACCTTGAATAGCCCTTGCCTTGTTCGGTCGGGTCTACGACAACGGACATGATGACCACATTGGGCGCGTCAGGGTCGTGGCCGATAAGTTCCTTGAACTCCTCGTCAGACATTTCAACCTCATGAGCGCATCCGCAGTTGATAAAGCCAACGACCGTTCCATCCACTTCAAGGATCAGAAAGCCATCGGGGTAGGTCTCAATCCGTCTGCAGATTTTGGCGTGTGTCGCAGCCTCTTCACCTTCGTAGGCCGCGGTCTCGATTTCGAAGCAGCGATCCGCATCAGCGGCATGGGCATTTCTAAACTTGCACATACAGTTCTCCCACTTGTTATGGAGAGATATAGCCTAAAAAACCCGAAGCTGTCTCGCGGCCGGCAAAGCGTATCGATAACCAGACAAAGGCGCGAATTGCAGCCTCTGCCGAATTGGCTTGAACTGTTCATCTGACGGTTTCAGCAGGTCATCCGGTCGGTTCAGGGGATATCAAAACCGGCTAGCGGGACAAACTTGCCAGTCGCTGCACGCGCATAATCACAAAGAGTTTGCTAAAGTCAGCGGCGAACGGCCGAAACGATGACGGACGGAGCCGGGACCAGAAAACCGCCATTGTGTTTAATACCTTGAGAGCGAGTACGTGCCGCCAGATCAGAGCGAATTGCATCTCGTTTTAGGACTGGCTGCGCTCCCAAAAGTGATGCTGCGCGAACGGCACCTTGGTCAAAGGCATCAAACAAGTCTTCAGGTTGCTGCACATGCAGTTCTGACGGCACCTCGATCAACTGAACCTCTGCAAATCCCGCTTTGGTGACTTTAGTTTCAGCAGCAGCGCGGTCCGCAAGCATATGAGCATCAGGTCCGAAGGGCAATGTGACCGAGGGGTCGCCCAGACGTCCAACCGCATCGAACAACCAACCGAATGCACCATCTGATCCTTTCCCTCTCCAGATTGAAAATGCGATATGCCCTCCCGGTCTCAATACCCTTGCCGCTTCCGCCAAACCACGTTCGGGATCGGGAAAGTGCGGTACGCCGAAACCAATAGTGACAGCATCAAAGCTTTTATCGGCAAAGTCCATTGACATCGCATCTCCTTGAATGAAGGAAGCGTCCGGCACAGCTGCTTGCGCAAGGGAAATCATTGCCGCAGAAAAGTCGAGCCCGGTTACAGTAGCGCCTCTTGACGTGAGTTCTGCAGCGACCACACCATGCCCGCTGCATAGATCAAGAACCGTTGACTTAGGTCCAGCCGAAACTGCATCCGAAAGCCTTTGCGCCACAGCGAGCGTAGCTCGGTCGAACCCATCTGCATAACCCTTGGCGATAGCTGGATTGGCCCAGCCTTCGCGCTCCATCTTTTCAAAATCATTGAGGTCGGTCATGCATCCTCCAAATCAGGTCAGCGTAGCATCAACAATTTTCTGAAGCCAATGGAAGCCCTCTTCGCGCCCTACGACGGCCTTCCGGCAGTCTTGCCACGACCTCCGCTGGAAGCTCAAAGCAGCTATTGGATTAAGGCCGCATTATTCTTGAACGTCCGGGCTAACCCGCCGCTCATGCCCAGCTAAACCAAGACGTTCCATCTAGTCCTTCAGGTTCGGAAATGCTGAACGTAATAGCCGCAGTTTCACTCGGTTCCTGATGGTTCACCGGGACTGTATACCGTAAACAGCTCTTTCGGCTCATTCACACCCCGCAGCATGTAGCGACCGACCGAGACAAGTTCCTGCGCGCAGGGTCGTGCAGCGCGGGCGACGTCGTCCGAGATCAGGATTCTCTGACCCAAAGACCGGTGCATGCCCGCGATGCGGGCGGCCTGGTTTACAGCCGGGCCGATCACGGTGAAGTCCAGCCGCGTCTCGGACCCGATATTGCCATAGAGAATTTCGCCGGAGTGTAGCGCCAGCGTATAGTTTGCCACAGGCAGGCCTTGCGCACGGCGTTTGGCGTTCAGTTCATCCATGCGGGACTGCAACAAAGGCACGGCGTTCAGCGCAGCGCGAGCGTCTTCGTCGATCTCTCCGACATCGAACATGGCCATCAGCCCGTCGCCCATGAATTTCAGGATGTTACCGCCCTTGTCATGCACCACACCCACGGCAACAGCCAGATAGTCGTTCAGCATGTCGATGATCTCATGCCCTGGCAGGTCTTCGGACAGCGTGGTGAAGCCTTCGAGGTCGAAATTCCAGATCACCGCATCGATTTGCTGTAAGGACCCGCGCCGAATTTCACCCGACAGAACCCGGCGACCGGCATCCCGCCCCAGGTAAACCCGCATCAGATCCTTGGCCAATTCCTGGTTCTTTGCGGATTTGAGCGCCAGCCCCAGATGCGGCAGTACAGTGTGTATTCGGTTCAGATCGCTGTCTTCAAATCCGTTCGGTGCGTCGCAGGTCCAGGACATCAGAACGCCATCGCTGACCTTTTTCGTGCCGTCGGGGCGCAGTTGTTTCGCTCCTTCATAAGACAGGCCGGTGGCATAATAATCGGTTGCTCCGATTTCACGCAGATCGTTCAGCAGGGGAAAGCGGCTGGGTTCGTTGTGCTCGACCATTTTGACCCGGATTTCATCCAGATCTTCGTTTAGCAGCGCATAGAGAGGGCTTCGCTGCCAAACTTCGCTGGGCGTGTCCGTGTATTCAAACGTCTCGGATTCGCCACCCGCGCCGTTGTACCAGCTGTAACCGGTGCCGCCATAGACCGGATGCAGGGTCGATTGCGCCGCATGAAAGCGCATCAACGGAACACCCATATCTACCAATCGGGTACAAAACCCTTCCAACAACTCTTCTTGCCCGGCGCCCTCAAGCCCCTTGTTAACCAACCAATCGATCAGAGAATGTGTGGAATCCGAAGCGGAATCTAGCGAGGTCATTTTAATGTCCGTATCAAGCATGATCCCCATTTGGGGGCGGCACGCATCAATTGCCATAGGTCAGTCCAAACCGGCCAACCTTTGCAGCATTTGACGCAACAACGCGGCCTCTTCCGGTTTGAACAGGCCTGACAGTTTCGCATCGTACTTGGCAGCAACGCCGCGCAGGTCACGATACACAGCCTGCCCTGCCGGTGTCAGTGTCAGCCATTCCGCCCGCCGATCCGCTTCGTCCCGCGTGCGTTTCAGATATCGACGTTCTTCCAGCTTGGCGACCGCACGGCTGATCTTGGTTTTGTGCATTCTGGCGCGCTCTCCGATTTCCTTGGCGGTCATCTCGCCAAATAGCCCCAAATGGAACAACACCCGCCATTCGGTTCTGAGCATCCCATAGCGACCCTTGTAAACAGCCTGAAACTCAAGCGAAGCCCGTTCGGCAGCCTGATTCAGCAGGAAGGGCAGAAAATTCTGCAAATCAAAGTCATCATTTTTTTCGGATTCATCGTGTGTCATGCTTGTTAGTTACAAAATCAACTATTAACCGACAAGCAGCAAACGGAGGAAAACGCAATGAATCGTCCGACTGATCCGCATACGCTGACACAGGCTGCAACGCCTGTCGGAACTCACGCAGGCTATATGCCCGGCTTTGGGAACGACTTTGAGACCGAGGCCCTGCCCGAGGCCTTGCCGCAAGGGATGAACAGCCCGCAACGGTGCAACTATGGTCTTTACGGAGAGCAACTGAGTGGCACGGCCTTTACCGCCAACCCACCGGAGCGTACCTGGTGCTATCGCATTCGCCCATCCGTAAAGCACTCGCATCGTTATGAAAAAATCGATCTGCCCTACTGGAAATCGGCCCCATGTATTGATCCGGATGTGATCAGCCTTGGTCAGTACCGCTGGGATCCCATCCCGTATTCCGATGAAGGTCTGAATTGGATGACGGGTATGCGGACCATGACGACCGCAGGTGATGTGAACACGCAGGTCGGCATGGCAAGCCACATCTATCTGGTCACGGAATCCATGGTCGATGACTATTTCTTCTCGGCTGATTCCGAATTGCTGGTTGTGCCACAGGAAGGGCGCCTGCGATTTGCGACAGAACTGGGAATCATTGACCTGGAGCCAAAGGAAATCGCGATCATTCCGCGTGGTTTGCTGTACCGGGTTGAGGTTCTGGAAGGCCCTGCGCGCGGCTTTGTCTGCGAGAATTACGGTCAGAAATTTGAGTTGCCGGGTCGCGGGCCGATCGGGGCCAATTGCATGGCCAATCCGCGCGACTTCAAGGCACCGGTGGCGGCTTATGAAGATCGTGAAACCCCTTCTACCGTGACAATCAAATGGTGCGGGCAATTCCACACCACCAGGATCGGCCACAGCCCGCTGGATGTCGTGGCATGGCACGGCAACTATGCTCCCTATAAATACGACCTGCGCAACTATTGCCCCGTCGGCGCGATCCTGTTTGACCATCCCGACCCGTCGATCTTTACCGTTCTGACGGCCCCGTCCGGCCAGCCGGGTACGGCCAATATCGACTTTGTCCTGTTCCGTGAACGCTGGATGGTGATGGAAGATACCTTCCGCCCGCCATGGTACCACAAGAACATCATGTCCGAGCTGATGGGCAACATTTACGGTCAGTACGACGCGAAACCGCAGGGCTTCGTGCCGGGTGGGACTAGCCTGCATAACATGATGATCCCGCATGGCCCTGACAGGGAAGCTTTTGACAAGGCGTCATATTCCAATCTGGGGCCGGACAAGCTGGATCAGACGATGTCGTTCATGTTCGAAACCCGCTTCCCACAGCACCTGACCCCGTTTGCTGCCACCGAAGCGCCACTGCAGGACGACTACATCGACTGCTGGACATCCCTTGAGAAGAAGTTCGACGGGACGCCGGGTAAGAAATGAGCCACCCACTGGTTCACTTTCACTGCAGCCGTTCTGCTGGCGTTGAATACACCGGAATTGAACCGGTTGCTGAGCTAACATTCCTCGGTAACCGGTGTGCAGTGACGCGCCCCTCGCATACGATGTGCCACAACCGAGGCGGCTTCGTGCTATTGCAATCGCTGTTCCGGAGTTAAGATCCTTCAGAACCTCTTAGAACATAACAAACAGGGGCAAGATATGCCTTTAATGACTTCCTGGGTTGCGTCGGCCAATGACGCGACACATCCGTTCCCACTGAACAACCTTCCGTACGGCGTCTTCTCGACCGAAGGTGATGATCCGCGCTGCGGCGTGGCCATCGGTGACATGATCCTTGACATTACCGCAGCCGAGGCCGAGGGCCTGATCTCCCTGACCGATGAGCCACTGTTCGACATGCCGTTCTGGAACCCTCTGATGGAGGAAGGTCCAGCCGTCTGGACCGCGCTGCGCGAACGGCTTATCAGCCTTCTGGTCGAAGGTTCAGACGAGCAAGCCAAGGTCGAACTTCTGCTTGTCAAACAAGAAGACGCGGAAATGCATCTGCCCTTCGCCGTCAGCGAATACACCGACTTTTATGCGGGTCGAAACCATGCCTTCAACGTCGGCACCATGTTCCGGGGGCCCGAAAACGCTTTGCCGCCGAACTGGCTGCATATTCCGATTGGCTATAATGGCCGGGCATCTTCGGTCGTGGTATCGGGAACGGAAATTCGCCGCCCCTGGGGTCAGCTGAAAGCCCCCGATCAGGACTTGCCCGCCTTTCTGCCCAGCCGTCGCTTTGACATCGAGCTTGAGATGGGCGCGATTGTCGGAACACCCTCGGATGGTCCGATCACCGTGCAGGAAGCGGATGACAATATTTTCGGCTACGTGCTTCTGAATGACTGGTCCGCGCGGGACATCCAGGCATGGGAATACCAGCCGCTGGGTCCGTTTCAGGCAAAGGCCACGGCCACCTCGATCAGCCCATGGATCGTGACCAAGGCGGCCCTCGAGCCATTCCGCTGTGACACGCCGCCCCGCGAGTTCGAGCTGCTGGATCACCTCAAGGATTGCGGCCCGATGCTCTATGACATCGATCTGGCGATCACCTTGGCACCTGCCGGGCAAACCACCACGACGATTGCCCGGACCAACTACAACCAGATGTACTATTCTGCTGCGCAGCAATTGGCGCATCACACGACATCAGGATGCCCCATGAACACGGGCGACCTGCTGGGATCCGGAACCATTTCCGGGCCAACCAAACCTGAACGCGGCTCGCTGCTGGAGCTCAGCTGGGGCGGCAAGGAACCCCTGACATTGGACAGCGGTGAAACCCGCAGCTTCATCGAGGATGGCGACACGTTGACCCTTACCGGTGCGGCCAGTGGCGACGGCTACACGATCGGCTTCGGTGAGTGTGTCGGCACCGTTCTGCCTGCTCTTGAAAACCCATATACACGATAAGGAACCCACCATGGCCAAAGCATTCGCGTCCCAGGGGGACATGTCGGAAAAAAAGATCAGCTTCACTGAAGTCGGAGAAGGGCTCTATGCCTTTACCGCCGAAGGCGACCCGAACTCGGGTGTGATCATCGGTGACGACAGCGTGATGATAGTCGAGGCGCAGGCGACTCCGCGTCTGGCAAACAAGGTGATCGAATGCGTGCGTTCCGTCACCGACAAACCGATCACGCATGTGGCCCTGACCCACTACCACGCAGTACGTGTTCTGGGCGCAAGCGCGTTCGGCGCGCAGCAGATCCTGATGTCGGACATGGCCCGCGCCATGGTCGTGGAGCGAGGTCAGGAAGATTGGGACAGCGAATTCCAGCGTTTCCCGCGCCTGTTCGAAGGGCACGAAAGCATCCCCGGCCTGACCTGGCCCACCACCACCTTCAGCGATACGATGACCGTCTATCTGGGCAACCGCCGGATCGACCTGATGCATCTGGGGCGCGCTCATACGGCAGGCGATATCGTCATCCATGTGCCCGATCAGAACGTGATGTTCACCGGCGATATCGTCGAGTATCACTCGGCCTGCTATTGCGGCGATGGGCATTTCAGCGACTGGGGTGACACGCTGGACGAGATCAAGTGGTTCGATGTCGACGCCATTGCACCGGGGCGCGGCGATGCGCTGGTCGGCAAGGATATGGTGAATGCAGCCATTGAAAACACCCGCGATTTTATCGAAAGCACCTACCGCCCGGCGGCCAAAGTTGCGGCACGTGGCGGCAGTCTGAAGGAAGCATGGGATGCAGTCCGAGCAGAATGTGACCCCAAATTTGCCGATTACGCGATCTACGAGCACTGCCTGCCGTTCAACGTGGCCCGCGCCTATGACGAAGCTCGCAGCATCGACACGCCCCGTATCTGGACCGCACAGCGCGATCTGGAGATGTGGGAGGCTCTGCAAGGTTGACGAAAAACGGTCGAGTTTGATCCAGATCGTTTTTTGCGGCGGGATTCGATGAAACCATAAGCCAAGGCCTCCGGCGCCCGTCGCCGGGGGACAGGATATGCAGCACATCGGTGCATCTGTTTGGGGGGAGCCCATGAACAAGATCTTTGAAACGCCGCTATACGGATATGAACGCAGCCCGGATCAGGACAGCCCGATGCCCGTCAGGCGCAAGGTCATCGTGATCGGTGCGGGCCCGGTTGGTCTGGCCGCCGCTATCGATCTGGCCCAACAGGGGGTCGAAGTCGTGGTTCTGGACGAGAACGACAAGGTCAGTTTTGGCAGCCGTGCCATCTGTTTTTCCCAACGCACGCTGGAAATTGCAGACCGGCTGGGTTGCGGTCAGCGATTGGTCGACAAAGGCGTTCTTTGGGACCGCGGCAAGGTCTTTTTCGATGATCGTCAGGTCTATGAATTCAACCTGCAACCGGACGAAGGTTACGCCAACCCGGCCTTCATCAACCTGCAGCAATACCACTTTGAAAACTACTTTGTAGAACGTGTTCGCGAGTTGCAGGCAGACGGCGCGCCGATCGAAATTCGCGGGCGCAACAAGGTTGAGGCGATCGGTACGCACGAAGACCACGTTCGGCTGGAAGTCGAAACCCCCGAAGGCCCTTATACACTCGAGACCGAATGGCTGATCGCCTGCGACGGCGCGGCGTCTCCCACCCGGCGGATGCTGGGTATCGATTTCGAAGGGCGCGTTTTCGAAGACAACTTCCTGATCGCGGACGTGATCATGGATGCCGATTTCCCCTCGGAACGCTGGTTCTGGTTTGACCCTCCGTTCAATCGCGGGCAATCCGCGCTTCTGCACAAGCAACCCGACAATGTCTGGCGTATTGACCTGCAACTGGGTTGGGACATCGACAAGGAACGCGAAAAGCGCCCCGAGAATGTGATCCCGCGCCTCAAGGCAATGCTTGGGGATGACGTCGAGTTTCAGCTGGAGTGGGTCTCGATTTATACATTCCAGTGTCGCCGCATGGAAAGCTTCCGCAAAGGACGGGTCCTTTTCGCAGGCGACAGCGCGCATCAGGTCAGCCCCTTTGGCGCGCGCGGTGCCAATTCCGGCCTGCAGGACACTGACAACCTGTGCTGGAAGCTGAAACTGGTGCTGGATGGGAAAGCCCCCGAAAGCCTGCTGGACAGCTACAACGCGGAACGCGTGCACGGGGCTGATGAGAACATCCAGAAATCCAGCCGGTCGACCGATTTCATCACTCCGAAATCCGAGATGTCGCGGGTTCTGCGGGATGCGGTTCTGGACCTGAGCGAGCAGTACGAGTTTGCCCGTCCGTTGGTGAATTCAGGACGCCTGAGTCAACCTTGCACCTATGACAGCTCTTCGCTGAACTCTGCCGACGCGCTGGATGGCCCTGCCGAGACACGCCCCGGCTCGGCCTGCCCGGACGCGCCGCTGGGTGATGAGTTCCTGTTGCCCAGACTGGCAGGCAAATTCACCCTTTTGACAATTGACGCAGATGCTCCGGAGGTGCTGGAAGAAGACGGGGTTGAGATCACGCGGTTGGCGCTGTCGGTCAAGGATGACCTGACCCTGGCGCTGAAACGTCGCTATCTGGGCGACGCAGCCAGCGCAGTTTATCTGATCCGCCCCGATCAGCACGTGGCGGCGCGACGGGACAGCTATGAAGAAAACAGTTTCCGGCATGCGATCCGCAGAGCCTGTGGTAAGGAGTAAGCGCGATGTCTGACCTGATCCTATCTCCGAATATCGACAATGCTGACGACTTCTATGCCGAGCTGTTGGCTGCGCATGAAGGGCTTGATAAAGCCGACAGCGACGCGCTGAACGCCCGACTGGTTCTGGTGCTGGCCAATCACATCGGCGACGGACAGGTGTTGTCTGACGCCATTCGCGCCGCCGCCTTGACCGACAATTGACGGATTGGAATGTGAGCGAAGTCGTCCTTTATGACTATTGGCGCTCCTCGGCCAGCTATCGGGTGCGGATCGCCCTGAATCTGGCCGGGATCGACTATCGCGCGGTTGTCGTCGACCTGGTGGATGGCGAACACAAGGGTGACGCACATATCGCGCGAAACCCACAAGGGTTTGTTCCGGTTCTGGATATTGACGGGCAGCGGCTGACGCAATCTCTGGCCATTCTCGACTATCTGGACAGAACACGTGAATTGAACCTTCTGCCCGACGATGCAGCGGGGCGCGCGCGCGTGCAGGCGCTGGCCTATGCGATTGCGGTGGACATTCACCCTGTTTGCAACCTGTCAGTTGCTCGACATGCGACCGCCCTCAGCAAAGACCCATCCGATATGCCCGGAGAGTGGATGCGGCACTTCATCCGGCCGGGATTGCAGGCCTTTGAGACCATGTTGGGTGAGTTTGAACAAACCCCCTATTGTGTTGGTTCGCAGCCCGGCCTCGCTGACATTTGCCTGATACCGCAGATATACAACGCGCGCCGGTGGAAGGTCGATTTATCGGACATGCCCCGTCTGTTGGGGGTCGAAAAGGCCTGCGCCGGTCACCCGGCATTTGTCGCAGCACATCCTGAAGCGCACGCACCCCAATAACCTTGCACAGATCCTGTGTGCTTGTGCGCCTAGGCGTCTGGTCCGATCGGACTTAGCTTTGTTTCATCAAAGCAATAGAGGTTCTGATGCCCGAGATCACCGGCTACCATGCCCATGTCTATTTTGACGCCGACACGCAGAACACGGCACAACAAGTCTGCGAAGAGGCCGCCCGTCTGTTCCCCGTCCAGATGGGGCGCATGCATTGCCGTAATGTCGGCCCCCACCCGCGCTGGAGCTGCCAGTTGAGCTTTGCGGCTGATGCCTTTGATCAGGTCACTCCGTGGTTGATGCTGAACCGGCAGGGCCTTACGGTTTTCACCCACCCGGAAACCGGCGACCATCTGGCCGATCACCGCGATCGCGCGATCTGGATGGGTGAAATGCTGGATCTGGACCTGTCGATCATTGCCAAGCTTCAGCCCAGCGCCCGCGCCTGATCCCGCAGAACGAATTTCTGCACCTTACCGGTTGAAGTCTTCGGCAGGTTGCCAAACACCACGGTCTTGGGCGCTTTGAAATGGGCCATGTTGTCCCGGCAAAAGGCAATCAGCTCTGCCTCGGTCGCGGTTGCGTCAGGCTTCAGCTCAACAAAAGCGCAGGGGGTTTCGCCCCATTTCTCGTCTGGCCGGGCCACAACCGCCGCTTCCATGACTGCCGGGTGTTTGTAGAGGATACCCTCGACCTCGACGGACGAGATATTCTCGCCGCCTGAAATGATGATGTCCTTGGACCGGTCTTTGAGCGCGATATAGCCATCCGGGTGCATGACGCCTAAATCGCCGGATGCAAACCAGCCGCCCTTGAAGGCCCCATCCGTGGCATTAGGGTTCTTGAGATACCCTTTCATCACCACATTGCCCTGCATAAAGATCTCGCCCATGGTTTCGCCGTCCGCGGGCACGGGCTCCATCGTTTCGGGATCGGCTACCATCAGACCAGACAGCGCCGAATACCGCACGCCCTGCCGTACTTTCAGAGCGGCGCGGTCTTCGGGTCCCTTGTCGTTCCATTCATCCTTCCACGCACAAACGACCGAGGGCCCGTAAGTCTCTGTCAGGCCATAAACGTGTGTGACTTCGACCCCCATCGCCTCCATCGCTTCGATCACGGCGGCAGGCGGCGGAGCGCCCGCGGTCATCACCTTGATTTGATGGTCAAAGTCTTTCAATTCATCTGGCGCGTGGGCCAACATGTTCAAAACGATAGGAGCGCCACAGAAATGGGTGACTTTCTCATAGCGGAATGCCGCATAGATAGGTTCGGCACGCACGGCGCGCAGACAGATGGACACGCCTGCATTGGCTGCCATGGCCCAAGGGAAGCACCAGCCATTGCAGTGAAACATCGGCAAGGTCCACAGATATATCGAATGCTTGGACATATCCCAGTCCAGCAAATCCGATTGTGCATTCAGGGTAGCGCCGCGGTGGTGATAGACCACGCCCTTGGGATTGCCCGTTGTACCGGACGTATAGTTCAGTGTGATAGCGTCCCATTCATCCTCGGGCAGTGACCAGTCAAACTCGGGATCTCCCCCTGAAATCAGGGCGTCATAGGTCAGGCTGCCGAGCCTTTCACCACCATCAAAGCTGGGATCCTCGATGTCGATTACCAAAATATCATGATCAACCTGCTCCAGCGCCTCTTTCACGACGCCGGAAAATTCGGGATCAACCAACAATGCCTTGGTTTCGGCGTGGTTCAGGATGAAAGCGACTATCGGCGCATCCAGGCGCGTGTTGATGGCGTTCAGAACGGCGCCCGCCATGGGCACACCAAAATGCGCTTCATACATTTCGGGGATGTTTGCAGCGATAATTGATACGGTATCACCCTTTACGATACCTCGTGCATTCAAGGCACCCGCCAGCCGACGGCACCGGGTATAGGTTTCAGCCCAGGTATACCGCCGCTCACCATAAACGACCGACGGGTAATCGGGATAAACCTGCGCCGTGCGCTCAATGAACGAGAGGGGCGACAAGGGTGTGTAATTCGCCCGGCATTTGTCCAAATGACGCTCATAGATATTGGTCGCTGCCAACTGCTGATCCTCCCTGCACTCGGTTTGCGCGACTTGAGCATAAACTTGGTGCTCTGACAAATCCGTAGTATTACGATACCTTTATTGACTGGCAATACGAGATGGTGCCATCTGGCCCTACTTAGATCCGGCCATTCGCGGTGATCTGAAGCATCTTAAACATAGGCCGGGGCATACCGTTTCCCCACCCCGTGCACCGCATCTCACTGAAAGGACTTGTCATGGACGGCACGTTCAACGAAAACGATCTTTCCCGCGTGGTCGAGGCTGACCGCGCCCATATCTGGCATCATCTGATCCAGCATAAACCCTTTGAAACCAATGACCCTCGCATCATTGTCGAAGGCAAAGGCATGCGCGTCTGGGACCAGAAAGGCAAAGAGCATCTGGATGCGGTTTCCGGCGGTGTCTGGACTGTCAACGTGGGCTATGGCCGCGAATCGATCTGTAAGGCCGTATACGACCAGCTGATGAAGTTGTGCTATTTCGCCAATTCGGCCGGCTCGATCCCCGGCGCGATCTTTGCCGAGCAACTGATCGACAAGATGCCCGGCATGAGCCGCGTTTATTACACCAACTCGGGCTCTGAGGCGAACGAGAAAGCGTTTAAAATGGTGCGCCAGATCGCGCACAAGAAGTACGGCGGCAAGAAGACCAAGATCCTGTATCGTGACCGCGACTATCACGGCTCGACGCTGGCAACCATGTCGGCAGGTGGTCAGGACGAACGTACTGCGCAATACGGTCCCTTCGCACCTGATTTCGTGCGCGTGCCCCACTGCATGGAATACCGCAAGCACGAGCTGGACGGCGCCCCCGAAGAGAACTTCGGCGAATGGGCCGCAGACCAAATCGAAGCCGTGATCCTGCGCGAAGGCCCTGACACCGTTGGTGCCCTGTGCCTTGAGCCGGTCACCGCAGGCGGCGGCGTGATCGAAGCGCCCGAAGGCTATTGGCAGCGTGTGCAGGAAATCTGCAAGAAATACGACGTGCTGCTGCATATCGACGAGGTTGTCTGCGGCGTTGGCCGGACCGGCACCTGGTTCGGCTATCAGCAATACGGCATTAAGCCGGACTTCGTAACCATGGCAAAGGGCGTGGCCTCGGGCTATGCGGCGATCGCAGTCATGGTCACCACCGAGGAAGTCTTTGACATGTTCAAAGACGACATGTCGGACCCGATGAGCTATTTCCGCGACATCTCGACCTTTGGTGGCTGCACCGCCGGTCCGGCCGCGGCCATCGAGAACATGCGCATCATTCAAGACGAGAACCTGCTGCAGAACTGCATTGATATGGGCGACCGGATGTTGGGCAACCTGCAGGCGCTGATGGATAAGCACGAAGTTATCGGCGACGTGCGCGGCAAGGGTCTGTTCCTGGGTGCCGAACTGGTTTCCGACCGGGCCACCAAAGAGCCGATGGACGAGAAAAAGGTTCAGGCGGTCGTCGCCGACTGTATGGCGCAAGGCGTCATCATCGGGGCCACCAACCGCTCGATCCCAAGCCGCAATAACACACTGTGCTTCTCGCCTGCGCTGATCGCGACGGCGGATGACATCGACCAGATCACCGACGCCGTTGACGGCGCGCTGGGGCGCGTGTTCGGCTAAGTCGCTGCAATACTATTGTGAAAACCGGCGCTCATTGCGCCGGTTTTTTTTGTTTTACCGCGATAGTTTGCCAAATTCCTGAACTGGGGTAGCCTGATCGCACCTCTACGCAGGAGATCACCCCATGATACTCAATCTTTTCCGCACCCTTGCCGCCGCCCTTGTTCTGGCCCTTGCAACCCCGGTCAGTGCAGATGACGACAGCGGCTTCCCCCAGATCGTCGGCACGTGGCATGGTACCTATCTGGTGGCCTTCGCCAAATCGAACCCGAACCACGACAAAGGACTGCTGCAAACCGAGATGGAGCTGGAGGTCACAAAGCTGGACGGCAACCTGATCACGGCCACCAACCGCTGGCGGCGCATCGGCGACAAAGACTGGATCGTTGAAGAAGCTATGGGCACCTTCAGCCTTGACGACCCCACCCGCTTTGTTCTGGCCGAGGCTGGGATATCGGGCGATGACGTTTCAGCTGGGATTTTCAACGGTGTCTATCTGGATGACGTGATTATGGTCACTTATGTTGGTCCGGGGACTGGCGTAGCCTTTGCAGCGCAGTTGGTGAAGAAAGACAGTAGCAAGTAGTCATAGGGCGAGTGTTGGTATTTTGAAGCCGCAATGAAGCTGGGAATTCCAATGTCGGCTATGCGGACAAAGCTGACCTTGGACAGCGCACTCGGATGAGATACGAATTTAAATCCATAGTTGTGATACAGCGCAAATTAGCTTGGAGCATAAATTCAGTTGAAAGCCGCATCTTCGTTTTTTGTGCTTATTTTCTGGTATAGCAGTTGGCTCCCAATCTCACTGGATAGATGGGCGCTTTCGGCCATTGCAATCTGTACCCTTGGATGGCTCGCGGTACTTCTTGTCCAAAAGCCACTAAAGGAATACCGGTGGCCAGCTAGAGCACTGTCGGTGCTCACAGTCCTCGTTCTGATTGGCGGGGCTTTACTCGCTTTTGCGGCGTTGGCCTTAGGTACACCAGTTGATGGGGCAATCACCTTGTTTTTCGTCGTGGGGTTTGCTGGCTATCTACAATTGCTTGCTGACATTATTACACCAAGGCGGACCTCGCGGTGGTTCCCTCGAAGAGGTTTCTTGGTCCTCTTTCTTCTTGCAACGTGGTCTTGGGTTTCAGCAATAGGCATGTACGTTCATCGTGGGGCGGCTAGCGATACACAAGAGGCATGTATTCTTGTGCCCAAACCAACTCGATATGACACTGAACTCATTTCCATTTGGGAAATGCGTCTTCCTGAAGTCGCGACGAGCAGGACGGGACCGACCGGCACAGTAATTCTGGACTATCATGCCATCCTAGTAGCTCCATCTGACCAGCGAACTGAGGTCTACAACTGGTCAAAAAAGCGGATGCGCTTCGAAATTCTCGACACAAAACTCAATCGATATTTACCGACTTTGTGCCCATAGATCTGGTGCGTTTGGGCTCTAAGCTGACTTAAGTACTTCCCAAACAAAAAAAGGCCGTCCCAAACGGGACGGCCCTTCTTTCACTGTCTCTTTTCAGAGGATCAGGCAGTCAGAGCGGCCTGGGCTTGGGCGACGATCGCGCCGAACGCTTCCGGTTCGTGCACGGCCAGATCGGCCAGAACTTTGCGGTCCACTTCGATACCGGCCAATGTCAGGCCGTTGATGAAGCGGGAATATGTCAGTGCTTCGTCATGCGAACGGACAGCAGCGTTGATACGCTGGATCCACAGCGCGCGGAAGTTGCGCTTGCGGTTCTTACGGTCGCGGGTTGCATACTGGTTCGCCTTGTCAACGGCCTGACGGGCAACCTTGAAGGTGCTCTTGCGGCGGCCATAGTAACCTTTGGCGGCCTTGATAACCTTCTTGTGACGGGCGTGAGTTACGGTTCCACCTTTAACGCGGGACATGTCTTAATCTCCTCTTAGCGGTCGTAGGGCATGTAGCCCTTGACGATCTTGGCGTCGGGGGCGGACAGGGTGGTGTTGCCACGGGCATCGCGGATGAATTTCTTGGTCCGCTTGATCATGCCGTGCCGTTTGCCGGCCTGGCCAGCAAGGACCTTACCGGTCGCAGTCACCTTAAAGCGCTTTTTGGCGCTCGACTTTGTCTTCATCTTAGGCATTTCCGTCTCCTTTTCCGGGTTCGGTTTCAGACGCGACTCGGCATGCCATCTCGGCCGGTCACGCGATCAGAAGCGCCGTTTACGCAAGTTCGGTCATACTGGCAAGGGGGTTTGGATCAGAATCTGCGCTTTTTGCAGGCTGATCAGGCACTGGGGCGACAATGGCCGCCCCAGTGATTGGGTTTAGTGCTCGAATTTGCGGATTTCACCGGTTTTCAATCGCTCAGAGTAAGAGGCCAGCTCTTGACGCACCACTTTCATCAGGAAGTAGAGCGCAAAGACGTTGACCACCGCCATCGCAAAGATCGCTGCATCCGAGAAGTCGATGACTGGGCCAAGATTGGCCGCCGCCCCGATGACGACGAAGATACAGAAGATGACCTTGAAGATCAGCTCTTTGGTGTGGCCCTCACCGAACAGGTAAGTCCAGGCCTTGAGGCCATAGTAGGACCAACTGATCATGGTCGAGAAGGCAAACAGAATCACCGCAACCGCCAGGATATACGGGAAGAAACTGAATGCGCTGCCGAAAGCGGCAGAAGTCAGACTGACGCCCGAGTTGCCGTCAACAGTGGCAATCGCCGTACCGGCCTCATTCAGCATGTAGTTGCCGGTTTCCGGATCGATGATCAATTGCTGGGTGATGATGATGACCAGAGCGGTCATTGTGCAGATCACCACGGTATCGATAAACGGTTCCAGCAACGACACGAAGCCTTCGGTGATCGGCTCCTTGGTCCGAACAGCCGAGTGTGCAATCGCCGCCGAGCCAACACCCGCTTCGTTCGAAAACGCCGCACGTTTGAAGCCCTGGATCAGCGCGCCAACCATGCCGCCTGCAACACCCAGACCTGTGAAGGCACCGGCGAAGATCTGGCCAAAGGCCCAGCCGATCATATCCGCATTCATCAGGATGATGACAAGAGCGGTCAGAACGTAGAGAACGCCCATGAACGGTACGACCTTCTCAGTCACTCGCGCGATAGACTTCAGGCCTCCGACGATGACCATGAAAACAACCGCTGCGAAGACCAGCCCTGTGATCCAGCCAGGATAATCACCGACGATGCCCGCGATCTGCTGATGCGCCTGATTGGCCTGGAACATGTTGCCCCCGCCCAGCGCGCCAAGGATACAGAAGATCGAGAACAGAACAGCAAGGATCTTGCCACCCGGCAAACCCAATTCGTTGAACCCCTTGGACATATAGTACATCGGGCCACCCGAAACGGTGCCATCTTCGTACTCGTTGCGGTACTTCACGCCCAGCGTACATTCGGTGAATTTCGACGCCATACCCAGAAGACCCGCCAGGATCATCCAGAAGGTTGCGCCCGGTCCGCCGATGCCGACGGCAACAGCGACGCCCGCGATATTCCCCAGGCCGACTGTGCCCGAAAGCGCCGTGGCCAGAGCCTGAAAGTGGCTGACCTCGCCCGCATCATTGGGGTCGGAATAGTCACCTTTGACAAGACTGATTGCGTGACTGAAGAACCGCATCTGCACAAAAGCAAAGTACAGAGTGAAGACCGTCGCAGCAATCACCAGCCACATCACGATCCACGGAAAGCTGGTCCCGGGAAATGGCGCGAAGATGAAGCCAACGAATGGACCGGTCAGGTCAGCGAAAGCCTGGTTGATTTTTTCATCAAGCCCCGGAGCGTCTTGCGCAAAGGCAGGGCTAGCGACAATAGCGGCGGCCGTTGAGGCGCCGAGTTGTTTTAGCATTCTCATTTTGTCCCTCCCTTCAGTTCACAACCGTGACCGGAACATCGGCATGCATCACAAGGTTTTGCGTCGAGCTGCCGAAGATACGTTTCTTGATCCCGTCCGCCGAAGACCGGCCAACAACGATCTGCGAGCCGCCCATTTCCATTGTAATGGTGTTCAAGGTCTCCGCCACATCGCCATGACGAACAACACCCTGCGCTTCAAAACCAGCCTCTCTGAGGGCCTCAACGGCAGGTGTCACGATACGCGACGTAGCCAGATCAACCTCTTCTTCCCTTCGTTTGTGACGCTGTGCGTTTTCTTCCGGTGTCTGAAAGGTGTAAGGGGACCATTCGATCACATAAGCGACCACCAATTCACACGTCCCGATCAGCTTTGCCAAATCCTTTGCAAAGGCAATCACGCGCTCACCGGTCTCTGTCCCGTCGAGTCCTATGACAATCTTTGTTGTCATGTCGTTCCTCCATTTTTTTTCATTTGGCCGGGGCCCGTGCCCCCGACAGGGCAGCCGGAACTTGGAACTTTCAATAAGACCGCCCTTTGGTAAGTATCAGGAATTTTCACTAGGAATTGGAGATTTTTTTGGTCTATATTCAGTGGAATTTGTCGTTTTACGCTAAAAATACAGGGAATATTACTGATTAGCAGAGAATTGGATAATATCGACCAACGCATCCTGAACGAGCTTGAGGCCAATGGTCGGCTCTCAATAGTTGAGCTTGCGGCGCGCGTAAACCTTACGAATACGCCCTGCTCTGAACGTGTGAAACGGCTGGAAAAGAACGGCTATATCAAGGGCTACAGCGCCATAGTCGACAAAGAACGGATTGGGCTGGCCCTACTGACCGTCGTGCAGGTGTCGCTGACCGCGACCGCGGAACAATCCCTGGAAAAGTTCAACGAGGCCGTACGCAATGTGCCGGAAATCGAAAGCTGCCTGATGGTGGCAGGGTCGTTTGATTATCTTCTGACTGTCCGCACCCGCGATATTGCGCATTTCCGGATGATACTGGGCGAGAAAATAAACAAGCTGCCCGGAATTCACCAAACCAGCTCCTTCACGGTCATGGAAGCCGTGAAAGAACCTGTTGGCCAACGGGTGCCGGAAACCTGAAGCCGGTTTCTGATTATTCGGGATCAGTGCTGTAGATCAGACGCTCGTCACACGGGGCCACACGTAGAATGTTGGTCGTGCCAGGCACGTTGAACGGCACGCCCGCAGTGACGACAATCTGATCGGTCTCGGTTGCAAAGCCCCCTGCCCTGGCTGCGCGAGCCGCGTTTACTACCGCGCTTTTGAACCGTTCGAGCTCGGGCGTCATGACGCAGTTGCAACCCCAGGTCAGGCAAAGTCTGCGCGCCGTTCCCATCAGCGACGTCATTGCGATAATCGGAACACCGGGACGTTCGCGCGCGGTCAATGCGGCTGTCGTGCCACTTTGCGTAAAACAGCAGATCGCCTTGATTTCGGTTTTCTCGGCTATTTCGCGCGCCGCGGCAACGATCGCGTCCGCAACGGTGGTTCCCTTGGCGGTACGCGAGGCGGCGATGATCTGCGTATATGTCGGGTCGGCTTCGACTTCGATGGCAACCTTGTTCATCGTCTGCACGGCTTCGATCGGATAGGCACCGGCTGCCGATTCCGCGCTGAGCATGATGGCATCCGTACCTTCGTAGATCGCTGTCGCAACGTCCGACACTTCGGCACGGGTCGGCATCGGGCTTTCGATCATGCTTTCCAGCATCTGTGTTGCAACGATGACGGGTTTGGCCGCCCCACGGCATTTTCGAACCAGGCGTTTCTGGATCGGAGGCACGGCAGATACAGGCAGTTCCACGCCCAGGTCGCCTCGCGCCACCATGATCCCGTCCGACGCATCAAGGATGTCGTCAAACGCCTCAACTGCGGCAGGTTTTTCAATCTTGGACAGGATCGCCGCGCGGCCGTCAGCAAGTGCGCGGGCCTCGAAAACGTCTTTGGCGCGCTGCACGAAGCTCAGCGCCAACCAGTCGACACCCAGTTGGCAGACAAACTCCAGATCCTCTCGATCTTTCGCCGACAAAGCCGCCAGCGGCAGCACCACATCGGGAACGTTGACGCCCTTGCGATTCGAGATCGTGCCCCCCACCTCAACCGTGCAATTTGCATAATCCTGTCCGCAGTCCTGAACAGTCAGACGGATCTTGCCGTCATTAACGAGCAGGCGCGCGCCCGGTTCCAGCGCCGCAAAGATCTCGGGATGCGGCAGGCAGACCCGGTTGATGTCGCCAGCATCAGGGTCGAGGTCGAGACGGAAAGCTGCGCCTTCTTCCAGATCCTCTGCCTCATTGGCAAAAACACCAACGCGCAGCTTGGGCCCCTGAAGGTCGGCCAGAATGGCAATCGGGCTGTCCAGGTCCTTTTCCACCTGTCGAATGATCTTGTGCCGTTCTCGGATCTCATCATGGCTGCCATGGCTCATGTTCAGACGAAAGACATCTGCGCCAGCCTCGTGCAGGGCACGAATCGTGTCATAGTCATTTGACGCTGGCCCCAGCGTCGCCACGATTTTCACATTTCTCAGGCGTCGCATTAGCATAGACCTCCTTACGTCATCTCAGGTTTGCAGATCAGCTTCCGCAAAATGTTACCGCAAACATCATTTCGATGCTTATTGCGCAATTCCCTTTTCAAAGCAACTGCCCTACACCTGCGGCAAACTAGATGACAGGCTCATGACATACACCCCGTTTTTCGTCCACGGTGCGGATCGCCCGTCGCGCTGGCTGATCACATGCGACCACGCAACCAATACTGTTCCCCCAGACGTAAATGGCGGCGACCTCGGTTTGCCGCGCGAGGATATGGAACGCCACATCGCCTATGATGTCGGCGCGTACGAGGCGTCGAAACATCTAGGTGAGATCCTGAACGCGCCGGTGATCGCCGCCAACTTCTCGCGGTTGGTAATCGACCCAAACCGGGGTGAAGACGATCCGACGCTGTTGATGAAACTCTATGATGGTTCAATCATCCCCGGCAATCGCCATGCAGATGATGACGAACGCGAACGTCGCCTGAACATGTGCTACCGCCCCTATCACGAGGCACTGGCGCAAATGGCGGCCCTGCCCCATGCGGTGATCATTTCGATGCATTCCTTCACCCGCCAACTGCGCGGTCGTGAACCGCGTCCATGGCACATTGGTGTGCTGCACACCTTGGACGAACGGTTCTCGCGACCTCTGATCGCAAGACTTCAGGCCGAGGATGATCTGTGTGTTGGCGTCAACGAGCCGTATTCCGGAGTTTTGCCGGGGGATGCGATTGACAAACACTGTACCGCGTTCGGACGCCCAAACGCACTGATCGAGCTGCGCAACGACTTGATCGCGGACCATGCGGGGCAAAGGGAATGGGCCGAACGATTGGCTCCTATGCTGCAAGATGCATTGGAAGCCAGCGACCTTTGACCGCAAGTCTCACACGCGCTTTAACGTTCATCACGCTATTGTGAGAAAACCTCTCGATCCCCATATGAACAGGGAAAGGGGGTCATCGTGACACTAGAGCTTCTGACGACTTTTTTTGGTTGGATGGCCGTGCTCAATATCGCGGTTCTTCTGTTTACCACCCTGATGGTTCTGCTCTTGCAGGATTGGATCGCAGGCATTCACGGCAGGATGTTTCAGATGGAACGCCCCGATGTGAAACGCGCGTATTTCAGGTACCTTGCAAACTACAAGATCCTGACGCTGGTCTTCTGCATCGTACCGTGGCTGGCATTGAAACTGATGTGAAAACGCACTGGTGCAGGTCAGATTGTTGTAACAGGACTGCTGGGTTGTTAGGTCAGATTCAACACAATCGCCATCCGGAGCCACATCATGGACAAGCAAACCGAAATCGAACTTCAGGCTGCCGCGTTTCGCCGGTTGCAAAAGCACCTGATGGAAGACCGCACGGACGTTCAGAACATCGACATGATGAACCTCGCCGGTTTTTGTCGCAACTGCCTGTCGCGCTGGTATCAGGAAGCCGCGAACGAAAAGGGTATCGAGCTGGGCAAGGATGAAGCCCGCGAGATTTTCTACGGCATGACAATGGATGAATGGAAATCCAAGTATCAAACCGAGGCCAACCCCGAGAAGCAGGCCGCCTTCAAGGTTGCGTTCGAAGAAAACGTCGGCGGGAAAGACTGACAGCGCAAAGTTCAAAAAAGGCCTGCCAATCCGGCAGGCCATCTGATGTGGATTGCCGCCTCAAGCTGTTGTGCCGCGTGCCAAACAAATCAACGGCTGCCCTGCGCCCAGAACAGGTATTTGGCGTGCATTATCCAACTGACTCGCAGATTACGTGATGGCCCCGGCGCTGAGCTGGTCCGCAAGCTGATCGAACACCAACCTGATCCTACGCCTGTGTTAAATTCCGAGTTGGCGACAAGCTAAACCGGGAACTCAGGGTCAGGACCCATTGATTTCCATTTGGAGAGATGACTCACGGTTCGAAAAACGAGCGGTGAAAGAAAGTCGTCAGCTTTATGGGGCGGGTAGTCGCATTTTAGAGTACCTTGGGGCCGTTGGTCAGGGAACCAAAACCGCTGCCCCTTGCAACCGCCCAGCACTCAGATCCGCGAGGGCTATGTTGGCATCCCTTAGTGAATATCTTTGCGTCTGTGTCTGGATGCCTGCGGTTTGGACAATTGCGAAAAACTCTTCACCATCCTTGCGCGTTAGGTTTGCGACAGACAGGATATGTCGTTCCCCCCACAGATCGCTGTATGGAAATTTTGGGATGTCGCTCATGTGAATCCCACCGCAAATCACGCGGCCGCCCTTTCGTACGGCGCGCAGCGCTTTGGGCACAAGGGACCCGACGGGCGCGAAAATGATCGCAGCATCCAGTTCTGCTGGTGGTTGTTCGTCAGACCCACCCGCCCATACTGCTCCCAGATCACGCGCGAATTCCTGTGCCTCGATATCGCCGGGTCGGGTCAGCGCATAGACGTTTCGACCCTGCCAGACGGCCAATTGCGCCAAGATATGCGCGGCGGCTCCAAACCCATAGAACCCAATGTTCTTGGCATCTTCAGCCATTCGCAAACAGCGGAACCCTATAAGCCCGGCACATAACAACGGTGCCAGTGCAACCGGATCGGCGACCTCTGGCAGCGCAAAGACGTAGCGTGCATCCGCGAGGCAGGCTTCGGCAAATCCTCCGTTTCGTGTGTATCCAGTGAAAATCGGCGCATCACACAGGTTTTCCTGTGCGCTTCGGCAATAAGGACACTGACCACAGGTGGACGCAAGCCAAGGCACGCCGACGCGCTGCCCGATTTCCAAGCCTGTCACTTCATCGCCCTTACGCAGGACTCGTCCAACAATTTCGTGACCGGGAACCAGTGGAAGTTCAGGATGCTTGAGGTCTCCATCGACGACGTGCAGATCAGTGCGACAAACACCACAGGCCTCAATCTGGATCTGTATATCATGAGCGCCTGGTGCTGGAAGTTCGATGCCTTCCAGTCTCAGCTCGCGGCCGACACCTTTGAAAACCATTGCGCGTGTCATGTTGTAGCACTCCAAAAACAATTACTCGGGATCATCCGCGTTTTTTGCTTCCTCTCGTTGCAAGTCACGGGGCGCACGAACCCGGCTTTCGGACGATCCCCAAACGTGGAACAGAGTTTCGACTATCGGCACGATAGCACACGCGCACCTTAGAAACGCTTGATCCATCGCAAAGCCTCCGATCCAGACACGTACTAGACTGACCGTCGAATTCAATGATCAGGCAAAAGCTATGAAGAAGAGTTCGCCCATCTTTTTTGCTCTGGCAGTCGTCGTGATCGCTGGCGCGGTTTTTTATTCCGTTATTTCCCAAAACGGCAATCAATTGCCGAATGGTTTCGTTCAGGGAAATGGACGGATTGAGGCCGAGCAGGTTGAGATTGCACCGACAATCGCAGGTCGCGTTGCCAAGGTTCTGGCACCTGAGGGCGGCATGGTTGCCGCAGGTGATGTTCTTGCCGAGATGGACATAGATGAATTGTCCGCTGCGCTGGATCGGGCAAAAGCTGAGGTGGCGCTGGAGCGCCAAACAAAAGCTGAAGCCGAGGCTTTGGTTTTGCAACGCCAGAGTGAACAGCGCAGGGCAGCGCAAGAGCTTGAACGCGCAACGGCGTTGCTGACCGGGAACACTATCTCTGAGACGGTTTTCGAAGAACGCGAAACCATCCATCAAGTTGCTGCTGCTGTGTTGGGTGCCGCCAAGGCCCGTGTTGCAACCGCAGAAAGCCGGATTGCCGCTGCCGAGGCCGAAGTGCGCCGGATTGAGGCGCAGATTGAAGACAGTACCTTGCTGGCACCAATGCCGGGGCGTGTCCTTTATCGATTGGCGGAACCCGGCGAGGTCGTCGGATCGGGCGAGCCGATCCTGACCCTTCTCAGTCTTGAGAACGTGTATATGGAAGTATTTCTTCCAGCGCGCGAAGCCGGGCTGTTGCCGATTGGCGCCGAGGCTCGCATCGTGCTTGACGCTTTGCCCGAGTACGCCACGCCCGCATATGTCAGCTTTGTCTCTCCCGAGGCACAGTTCACACCCAAACAGGTCGAAACCCTGGATGAACGCGAACAACTGGTCTTTCGCGTCCGCGTCCGTATCCCCCAAGACCTGGTTGAAAGCCGGATTGAACATGTAAAAACTGGCCTGCGTGGGATTGCCGTGATCCGGATCAACCCTGCCAGCGCGTGGCCCGAGGCGCTTGAACAGCGCATCCCGCAAGAGCTGTTCGAATGAATTTGGCGGCCGCCGCGTCAGAATTTCGCATCGCCGGTGTTACGCACAGGTATCGAAAACACATCGCGCTGAACTCTGTATCCTTGGAACTTCCGACCGGACAGCTTGTCGGTTTCATTGGACCGGATGGTGTGGGCAAGTCCACATTGCTTGGCTTGATCACAGGTGCAAAGAAACTGCAATCCGGGTCAATCAACGTTCTAGGCGGTGCAATAGATGAACCCGCTCATCGTCGACGTATATGTCCCGCGATCGCATTCATGCCGCAAGGTTTGGGTCGGAACCTCTATTCAGAACTGTCGGTACGCGAAAACTTGGAATTCTTCTCGGGGCTGTTCGGCCAGGGGCACGTTGAACGTGATATACGGATCGCCGCGTTGCTAACGGCGACGGGGCTTGCGCCTTTTGAGGATCGCTTGATGGGCAAACTCTCTGGCGGGATGAAACAGAAGCTGGGCCTGTGCTGTGCATTGATTCATGACCCTAAGCTCCTGGTTCTGGATGAACCGACAACCGGTGTCGATCCGTTGTCACGTCAACAGTTCTGGACGTTGATCGGAGCGATCCGAGCGGAAAACCCTAAGCTCTCTGTTCTGGTGTCGACTGCCTATATGGAGGAGGCCGAAGGCTTTGACCGGATCGTTGCGATGGACGCAGGTCGTGTCATCTTTCAGGGCAAACCCGCCGAATTGAAGCGCGACGACAAGGATTTCGAAACCGCATACCGACGCTTGCGGGCCGATGGGGCGTCTGGTTCAGAGCCGGATCAAACAATCGTTCGACAGATCGACACGGATCCGGTGATCACTGCTCGCGGGCTGACACGGCGCTTTGGCGATTTCACCGCCGTGAACAACGTCGACTTCTCAATCAATCGCGGAGAAATATTCGGGTTTCTGGGATCAAACGGCTGCGGCAAATCCACGACGATGAAGATGCTGACCGGTTTGCTGCCGGCCAGCTCAGGTGAGGCATCGCTATTCGGCAAACCCGTTGACGCCCGGGATCGAAAAGTGCGTCGCGATATTGGGTACATGAGCCAGGCTTTCTCATTATACGGCGAATTGTCGGTGCACCAGAACCTGCAGTTGCATGCCCGCATTTTTGCGATCCGTGACCGTGACGCGCGCATTGCGGAATTGACGGAACGCTTCGGACTGGCGGCACATCGTGATACCTTGGCGGCCACTTTGCCCCTTGGGATCAAACAGCGCCTATCTTTGGCAGTTGCAATCATCCATCGCCCGCGTGTGCTGATTTTGGATGAGCCGACCTCCGGGGTGGACCCCGAGGCACGAGATACGTTTTGGGCATTGCTCGTTGAATTGTCGCGAAAAGACGCGGTAACGATCTTTGTCTCCACCCACTTCATGGCAGAGGCAGAACGATGTGACCGGGTTTCGTTCATGCATGCAGGCCAGGTCTTGGCCGAAGGCGCCCCAGCCGAACTGATCGCCGCCGAAGGTGCAGACAGCCTTGAGGAGGCCTTCATCTCAATTCTAGAGGCGGCGGAAAAACCAGCGCCGGTTGCAGCGCCAAAAGTTGACGTAACAACCAGTTCAAAACATGTGGGCGGAAGTGTCGGGCGTGCACTGGCTTATACACGACGCGAGGCCGTCGAAGTGGCGCGCGATCCTGTTCGCCTTGCCTTTGCGTTTCTTGGGTCTGCCATTTTGATGTTAGTTTTCTGCTTTGGCATTACGCTAGACATTGAAGAGCTGGATTTTGCAGTTCTGGACCTTTCTCAGGGCCCTGAAAGCCGGGCTTATGCGACTGAGTTCGCGGGGTCGTCCTACTTCAAACCCACGCCCCCCTTGAACAGCGCCGTGGAAGGGCGCAACCGGCTAAAGGCCGGAGACGTTTCACTGGTCATAGAGTTGCCACCGGACTTCGGCCGTAAGCTGCGCACAGGAGAGCCGACACAGGTCCTCGCGACAGTCGATGGTGCCATTCCGTTCAAAGGCGAGACGGTTGAAGGATATGTCGCGGGGCTGCATCAGACCTTTCTGGATGAATACGCCCGTAACACCGGACAACGTGACTTCGAGATTGCCCGGATAGAACCACGATTTCGCTACAATCAAAGTTTTGAGAGCATTGCAGCAATGGCTCCGGCCATGCCGGCGATTCTGCTTATCATGTTGCCGGCCGTCTTGACGGCGGTCAGTGTCGCGCGTGAGCGGGAGCTGGGATCTGTGGTGAACTTCTACGTAACGCCGACAACTCGGCTCGAATTCCTGATCGGCAAGCAAATCCCCTACATTGCAATTGCTTTCGCGAACTTTCTGCTGCTGGCAGCGATGACCATTTTCGTCTTCGGCGTGCCGCTCAAAGGCGATCCCATTCCGCTGGCGGTTGGTGCGTTATTGTATGTCTGGGCAACGACGTCCTACGGATTGCTGATCGCCACAATGACATCCAGTCAGGTGGCGGCGACATTTGCGACGGCCATCGCCTCGGTTGTGCCAACCATCCAATTCTCGGGCCTATTGCAACCTGTTTCCACATTGGAAGGGGGAGCTCAGGTTATTGGCTCGCTCTGGCCGTCTTCTTACTTTCTTCATTTGAACGTCGGCGCGTTCACCAAGGGCTTGGGTTGGGAATCTCTTGCGCCGGACATTCTGGCGCTTGCCTGTTTCGGGCCGGTGCTGACACTAATCGCCGCTCTTTGCCTCCGTGCGCAGGAGAAGTGAATGCAACGCCTCTATTGCATATTCTGGCTAGGGCTTAAGGAAATGATGAGCCTGCGCCGCGATTGGGTGATGATGGCCTTGCTGGTCTGGTCGTTCACGCTGGCTCCGATCATGGAGGCAACAGGCGTTGCAAGCTCGGTGAACAACGCCTCGATCGCATTTGCAGATGAGGATAACTCTCCATTGTCGCGGACACTTGCCACCGCGTTTTTCCCGCCGGAGTTTCAACCGGTCGTGCAAATTGAACCGGGGACCGGCCCAACGCATATGGATGCCGGGCGGTTTATCTTTATTGTCGCCATTCCGCCGGGGTTCGAAAAAGACCTGCGTGCCAGGCGCACGCCAGAGATTCAGGTTCTGATAGACGCCACGGCCATGGAGCAGGCAGGTATCGGCGCCAACTACATCACCAACATTCTGAGCGCCGAGATCCATCGCTTTGCAATCGGTGTAGATCTCATGGATCCAACCTCAATCAATGTCATTCTGAGAAGCGCCTTCAACCAAAACAGAGATACGGTGCGTTTTGCAGGCATCGTTGCGCTGATTGGTCAGATCATGTGGCTCACGACCATCCTGACGGGTGCTGCCATGATCAGGGAGAGAGAGCACGGAACAATTGAGCATCTGCTGGCCATGCCCTTAACCCCGCTTGACATCGCTTTGGCGAAAATCTGGGCCAATGCGGCCGTTGTCCTGATCGCTGCCGGGTTATCGCTGGCCTTCGTCATGCAGGGCTCGCTGGACATTCGAATTGCCGGATCAAAAACACTGTTTCTTTGTGGAACGGCGCTCTTTCTGTTTACAGCCACAGCACTTGGGGTCTTTCTGGCAACGATCGCGCGCTCGATGGCACAGTTTGCGCTTCTGGTCATGCTGATTGTCCTGCCAATGCTTATGCTGTCCGGAGGGGAAACACCTGTCGAAGGGCAGCCAGCCTGGCTGCAAACCGGAACGCTGTTTCTGCCGTCGCGCCACTATATGTCAGCCAGCCAAGCAATCGTTTTCAAAGGTGCTGGAATCGAAATGATCTGGCCGGAATTCGTTTGGATGGCTGTGTTGGGTTTGGCACTGTTAATGACAAGCCTGTTTATGTTCCGAAGGTCGGTCGCCCAGATGAGCTGATATGAACCGGTCGCGTGCGCCGTTTCCAGGCATATCGGGAACGACAGTGCGCAAATACCTCGCGAATTTGATCTCGGTTAATGTGAATGCGCCTGTAGACATGGTAAAATCGGCTCACCGTCTTCTTTCTAGGGAGAGTCCAAATGCCTACAAAATCAGCCAAACCCGAAATACAGGAAGCCCTTACCGACGCGTTGAAATCCATGCGGGGCGTGATGTCCATGAACCCGGTGGTCGCACCGCAGATCGAACAGTTTTGGAAAGCGCAGGACCATCTGCTGAGCGAGGCGGAGGAATACTCGCGTCTCTGGTTCAAACGCCGCCACGAAGCTACACGTACTGCGCTGCAAACAGCCCGGGAAACCACGACTGGCGACAACCCGGATCCGGCCAAAACGATGCAGGCCGTCGCCGATTGGCAACATCATTCCATAGAACGAATGGTGGAAGATGCACGTGAGTGGTTCGAAATGGTGTCACGCTGTGCAAAACACGTGAGCGAAACAGAAGCAGACGCCATCGGCGAAAGCATGGAAGCTGCCTCCAAGGCTGCGGGCAAATCCAAAAGCTAGAACCGATTAAACCCGTTTGACGCAGCCTGTCTTCGACAGGCGTGGTACTATCTGACCATTCACGTATCGCAGGCCAAGCCGAGTGATTATTATTGCGATAGCGCTCTGCCAGTTTTGCATGTTTGTCCACACATGGCTGACCAAGCAAAGCTGGGGCCTAGCGTTCAGGTCTGATGAATGTAAGTGCCCGGCGCTTTGGGCAGTTTTGCGACCCCCTTTCGTTTTCCCCCCATCAGCGGGGGCGCAGTTTCACCAGACGAACGGCCTTTTATCCAATCCGCCATCGCTGGCCACCAGGAACCTTGCCGTATTTCCGTCGCTTCAAGCCATTCATCCGGTGAGGTATACAGCGCATCCGCCGGTCTATGGCCCTGACGATAGTGGCGATGCTTGTGCCCCGGCTCGCTCAGGATGCCGCCGTTGTGACCGCCATTGGTCAACACGAAGGTCAGGTCTCCGTCAGTAAAAAGACGTATCTTGTAAACTGAGCGCCACGGAGCAATGTGATCTGATTCCGTTCCGACCACAAACATGGGAACGCGTATGTCCTTAAGCGCGACAACCCGTCCTTCGACGGCGAACCGTCCGGCGCTCAGTCGGTTTTCCAAGAACAGTCCGCGCAGATACTCGGAATGCATCCGTGCGGGCATCCGGGTTGTATCATTGTTCCAGACGGTCAGGTCTGTTGGAAGATCGTCTTCACCCAAAAAATAGCGCCGCACTGCCCGCGCATAGATCAGGTCTTCGGCGCGGATAGTTGTAAAAGTCCGAGACATCTGAGGGCGGTCCAAACAGCCCTGCAACCACATCAGGTCTTCGACAAAAGCGACTTGGCTCTCGTCGATAAACAGCAAAAGCTCACCGGCCTCGGCAAAATCAACCTGCGCTGCCATGAGTGTGACGCTGGCAAGCCGATCATCGCCATCACGTTGCATCACCGCAGCCGCAATCGCCAGAAGTGTGCCGCCAAGGCAATATCCATTGGTGTGTATCTTTTGACCCGGGATGATTGTTTCGATGGCGTCAATCGCTGCCATAACGCCATTCAGGCGATAATCCTCCAAGCTAAGGTTAGCTTGATCAGCCGTGGGATTGACCCAAGACATCATGAACACAGTAAAGCCCTGCTGGACTAGGTACCGCACCATGGAGTTTTCAGCAGAGAGGTCGAGTACATAGTATTTCATGATCCAGGCAGGCACAAAAAGGATAGGTTCGGCCTGCACGCTCTTGGTGCGCGGTGTGTATTGAATCAGCTCGAACAGCGCATTGCGAAAAACGACCCTGCCGGGAGTTGCGGCAAGGTCTTTGCCAACCTCATAACCCTGAGGGGCAGGTTCGTGTTCTTGCGTTATGGTATGGGCAACATCCTCAATGAAATGCGCGCTGCCCTCTACCAAATTGCGACCACCGGTCTGGAAAGTGCGGTTGATTATTTCCGGGTTTGACCATGGGAAATTCGATGGGGAGATGAGATCCAGGGCCTGGCGGATTTGAAACTGAGCTCGTTCCGCGTCGCGGGGGGCGATGCCCGGCATTTCGTCCGTTGCTGCCTGCCACCAATCCTGTGCGCTTAGAAAGGCTTGCTGCCAAAGCGAAAATGGCGCCTTCTGCCAGCCGGGTGCACTGAAGCGGTGGTCTTGTTTGCGTGGCTGAAAAGGCGGAGTAGCTTTTGCTCCAATCGCCATCTCGCAGGCATAGACCCAGAGTTTTGCAGTATCGCGCGCCGCGCGCTCTGTCAGTTCAAGCTGGCGCCCGGGGGAACGACCCAGATGCATGGCCCAATCCATCCAAGTGGCCATAATCGAATGCGGCGATACACCGGCGGTGGCACGGGCTAGTGCCGCGCGCGTAGCGCGGTCAAGTTTCTCATAGGGGTGTCGCGGGGTATTCTGCCCAGTGTCTGCCGCAGGAATCTTGTCTTCAGCAGACAGCTTGTCAGGAGGTAATTCAGTCATCTGGGTTCTCCGATCTGGGCAAAGTGCTATAAAGCTGCGATCTTAAACCTTCGCGGCCACCAAGCCCGGAACGACCAGGCAACCGCCCATCTTCATTGGACATACTTCTTTCCGCCGCACGGAGTCTGCGACCCCTCCTGAAGAAGCAGCAAGCGTCCGGCAACCCGTATTGCTAGGCGTCTTTCGCTATTTCGGCAGCATAAAGAACTCTTCCAGTACAATCTTGCCATCCTCAACGGAATAAATGGCAATCTCGCTAAGAGTCATGCTTTGCCCCGTGTCTTTCTGCACGACCTCGGCGTTGAAACCCACCCCAAAGCGATTGGGAGGATGAACATAGGGGCCGTCTACAGTAAGCTCCTTGATTTCATGTGTTTTCAGCCAGTCTTCTCGCTTCGCCTTGATGGCATCGCGACCCTTTGTAATCCGAAATTGCCTTACCGGAGGCACAACCGCTTCTACGGACTGAGCGTTTTCTGCGTACATTTCGTCAACGCTTATTAAGCCTTTGCGATCACGCATCGCCTGAACAAATGCCCGGCCTATTTCGACTAGCGCTTCCATGCAAGACCTCCTGTTATGTTGATGACTGTACTTCTGCGCACTGCGTTCAACCTTGACGAAGATCAAAATGGAACAGCCCTGAGCATTTGATTGTACGGCCTGCGGTTCTCATTCACGCGATGGAACCGAAAGATACCCTTTGGAACCGGGACGTCACTGCTGTGCTATACAACGCACACAATCCGAATTGCATAAAGGAAGCTGTGAAAATCGCGCACACTTCAATCCCGCGTCGTTGAGTTGAACCACATCAAATACGGCCACGGCAGGACCGCATATAAAGGAATCGCTCAACCATAAGCCTGTCGTGACGGTGCGACTTGGCCGTCGTCACGAAGGCGCATCAATCCCAAGTTCACTGCTGCAACGACATCTCTGAGACGTGTCTTAAACGGAGTTTGAAATGCCAGAACGCCTTAAAGTTCTGCCTGAAACACCTGGAGCCCTGCCGCACACGCAAGAAAGTGCCGATGTGCTTAAGGACCTGCAAACAATGGCCACCGGGCTTACCTCAGAACAAGCTAAACTCCGTCTTGAGAAATTCGGACGCAACGAGCCGCCGCCGTCACACAGGCGAAATGTGATCCTGCGGTTCCTGGCTCACTTCCACAATGTTCTGATCTACGTGCTTGTCGGGTCAGCAGCTATAACCTTTTTGCTGGGGCATTTGGTGGACACTGTCGTCATTCTTGCCGTTGTTCTGGCCAATGCCTGCATCGGGTTCGCGCAAGAGGGTCGGGCTGAAAAGGCAATGGATGCGATCCATCAGATGCTTGCCCCAAAGGCTTCAGTCTTACGTGATGGGCGGCGGATCGCAATCGATGGTGCCGAAATTGTTCCCGGCGACATCGTTCTGCTCGACGCCGGTGACAAGCCCCCTGCCGATATGCGCCTGATCGAAGCGCATGGCATGAAGGCACAAGAGGCTATTCTGACAGGCGAGTCAGTCGCCGTTGACAAAAAAGACATAGCAACTGACGCAGACGCAGCACTTGGCGACCAGCGCGGCATGGTGTTTGGCGGCACGTTGATCACGGCCGGTCAGGGACGCGGCGTTGTGACAGCAACAGGCACGCGGACCGAGATCGGGCGCATTGGCCGGATGATCTCTGAGGTCGAGACACTCTCGACGCCGCTGGTACGCCAAATGGATACCTTTGCGCGCTGGCTTACACTTTTCATACTGGCCGTGGCCGCGATCCTTCTGGCTTTCGGTTATTTCGTAGCTGAATACAGCTTCATTGATTTGTTCATGGCGGTCATTGGTCTTTCGGTCGCCGCAATTCCCGAGGGGCTTCCTGCGGTCCTGACCATCACTCTGGCGATCGGGGTGCAGTCCATGGCACGCCGCAACGCCATTGTCCGGCGCCTTCCCGCAATCGAAACGATTGGCTCGGTCTCGGTCATCTGTACAGACAAGACCGGCACCCTGACTCGCAACGAAATGGTGGTGACCAATGTTGCTGTGGGAAGCCATTGCTTTGACATCCAAGGCGACGGCTATGATCCCGCCGGTGCTATTGTGTGCGATGGTTCAGAACTGATACAGACTCTGCCGCCAACCCTGCGGGATTTGGCAACCGTCGCGCTCTGCTGCAACGACGCGACACTTGAACAACGATCCGGTGTTTGGGATGTAAACGGCGACCCGATGGAGGGTGCGCTTCTGTCCTTCGCCGCAAAGGTCCTGGGCCCTCTGGACGGGGCGCGGGCATCATGGAACCGTCGCGATGTTCTACCCTTCGATGCGCAACGGCGTTTTATGGCGACGCTGGATCAGAGTGAGGCCGGAGCACGTAAGATTTTTGTCAAAGGCGCGCCCGAGACGCTGCTGTCTCTTTGCGAAACGCAGCTCGACGCCGATGGGAGCGCACTGCCAATTGACCCTGTAGCATGGTCCGCGATCGAAGATCGCTTTGCCTCGGCAGGGTGCCGGGTATTGGCGTTCGCCTCCCGTCCTGCACACGAAGGTGAGACATGTCTAACGTCTCAGGACTTTTCGGGGGATCTGGTCTTCCTTGGGCTTGTTGGCCTGATCGATCCGCCACGCAAAGAAGCGAAACATGCGATTGCTGCCTGTCAGAACGCAGGTATTGCGGTCAAAATGATAACCGGTGATCACGCCGGGACAGCCGCAGCAATCGGCAAGGACATTGGTCTGGTCCACGCCGACAACATTCTGAGCGGTGCACAGATCGACAAATTGGACGATACCGCGTTATCACTCGCGGCTCTGAAGGCGGATATCTTCGCGCGCACAAACCCGGAGCATAAGTTGCGCCTTGTCCATGCGCTGCAGGCGCAAGGCCTGACGGTTGCCATGACCGGCGATGGCGTCAACGACGCCCCGGCCCTGAAACGCGCGGATGTAGGCATCGCCATGGGCCAAAAGGGGTCAGCGGCCGCCAAAGAAGCTGCCGACATCGTCCTCGCCGATGACAACTTTGCCACCATCGCTGCGGCGGTGTGTGAAGGGCGTACAGTGTTTGACAATATCAAAAAAGTCATCAGCTGGCTTCTGCCCACAAGCGGGGGTGAAGCCCTGGTCGTCATCGTCGCCCTGTTGTTGGGATTAACGCTGCCGGTTTCTCCGATTCAGATCCTCTGGATCAATCTCATCACAGCCATCACGCTTGGCATCGCGCTTGCCTTTGAGCCGACCGAAGAGAACACGATGTTTCGACCGCCCCGTCCGCGCGACGCGCCGATCCTGGGGGGTGAACTGGTATGGCACATTGCGCTTGTCTCTGGTCTGTTTCTGGCCGGGGTCTTCAGCATTTTCACCTATGCTGAACGGCAAGGTTACTCTGTAGAACTGTCGCAGACGCTAGCGCTGAACACTTTGGTGGTGATGGAGATTTTCCATCTGTTCTTTGTACGCAATATCTATGGCACGTCGTTGACCTGGAAGGCGATCCAGGGAACGCCAACCGTTTGGGCCTGTGTGGGTGCCGTCTCAGCGGCGCAACTCGCCGCCACTTACGTTCCGGGTTTTCAAAATGTCCTGGGAACCGCTGCTGTGGGATTAAAGGACGGCCTCCTTATAATCGGCCTGGGTATTGCGCTGTTTGTTCTGCTTGAGTTGGAAAAACAAATCGCTCTCACCCTGGGGGCGCGACCCAAAACCACAATCAATCGGCATCGGCGCTAGTGCGCAGAAAGCGTTATCTGTTCAAGAATGCCGTCACGACTGCTTCCAGTGCGGCCCAATCCGTAAACTCCTGTATGCCATCTCGCAGATCGACACGCCGACCCCTTAAAACAACATGACGGACAACTTCTTTCTCATAATAGTCATAACTTTCGGGACGCACTGCACCCGCGACCAGAGCGCTTTCCTCCGGTTCAAAACCGGTTCGCAAAATCATTTCAGCCAGATAGTCCTCTGCCTCCTCCCGACCTTTGGCGAAAGCCGCTTTAAGACTTACCGATAGCATCAGCGAGCTGCCGGCTAGCAAGGCGTCACGATGTGTTTTTATAAATGTCTCAAATGGCTTGGGATGCCGTCGCTCGTGGACCGAGGCCGCAAGGATGAATTTGTCCACGCCTTCAAAGAAGAGTTCATCTATCTCCCGACCAGTATCGATCAGAGTGGCTTCGAACCCGTTCTTTGTCGCAACACCCTTTATGAAGTCCGCGATTTTCGCAGTCTGACCTTCTATGCTGCCGTAGGCAATAGTTACGATCATACCGACCTCCTCCAAACGGTCTGAAACGCGCGCCCATAATAGCAGTTCTTCTCGCGGTTAACGCTGATCTTGGTCAATCGGCTTGGATTGGCAGCCTTGCCTTCCAGCCACCGTCGGGAAAACAATCCGCTCGCAATCCCTTAAAAGACCACCATGCAAAATGCTAACTTAATTGCGATGCCCTCACCCTAATCGCACGAACGAAGGTCGATTTAAAATATATCAACGTGTTACGTGAACCGCGCACTTTGCGTGATGAACGACCCTGTTGGCTGTTGAGCCAACAAAGATGTTTTCCAAACCAGGTTTGTGAGAGGCTACCGCAATGCAATCTATTTCGTTCTCGTTCGCGAAATCGACGATCGCTCTGCCCGGATGCCCTGAGATCAGCCGTGCCAATGCACCAGGCAGTTCCGATGCCTTCCGATGTAGTTCTTCCAGAAGCTCGTGTCGCGTATTCTCAAGAACGTCTTCAGGAATTTGAGATGCCACGTAAGCCGGGATCGGCTCCTGTACATGAAGTGTGGTGAATTTGGTGTCGGCGTCTGCCAAATGGCGAGCGGCTTCAAAAGATGCCTTAGTATCATGATCACGATCCAGCGCTACAGGGATCAGGATGTTCTTGTACATGTGAACTCCCTTTTAACGTTCCTGATGCCTTCGGACTGACATCAGCGGTAGTTAGATTTCTGAACTGTCGCAAGTCGCGTTCCGCCGGGCGAGATGTCCTGAACTGCCTTTGGCGAACTACTCGATCTGTAAGGTCTCAAGAAAAGAGATTAAATTCGCCAGCGGCACGCCCGCCATCATCTGCTGACCATTTGGCAAAGAAAGCGCGACTTGAAGGTCTGAATTCAACGCTGGTCCGAAAATGGGCATGTCTCCCCCGTGGGCAAGCACCGCCGATCGTCCATCAATCCTCAGTGCAACCGTCTCGGTCGGGAATACTCCGTCGTTTTGTGCTGCCAATTGGGTAAGATCAGGTGTCCTGATCGCCAGCATTTCAGCCATTGGCCCGTTTCCGATCGCTTCAAAACCATGGCATTACCAGCAATAGGTCCGATACAGCTCGTTTCCTTCCTGAACGTTGACTTCCTGTGCCAGTACGGCACCCGAAGCAAATAGCCCCACTATTATTACGCGAATCCCAGCAATTCCTCCTCCTTTGCAAATGCGTTTTCCAAGAGAAGTTTGCCAGGCACCCTTCGGTTCTGCTTTGATTTCGCTCATGGTAATCAGGTTACATCGAGCGTGTTTTTGGCGAGACAGGCAAGCCACGTTCGACAAATATCGATGGAATCCTAGGCGCATCAGCGAAACCTGGTAGAAAACAAAATGGGCTATCTTCTATCGCAGACCGAAGCCCAAAACTGCGGCGCATAGAATGACGACGACCAACCAAATTGCCAGCGAGATCCGACGACGCAAGGACATTCGCCTGAATGGATCAATCATAGTCGAACCTTTCCGAAAGTATGCGGTCCGATGGCGTGCCTTGAGCGATCAGATGATCCTCGACAACGTCCATCATTACTGCAGGTCCGCAGAGCACAAAAAGCCATTGCGCGTAGTGGTCAGAAGTCAGGACACGATCAAGGAGGGCTCCATCAATTACTCCGGTTTCACCGTCCCAGTCTTCCTGCGGCTCTGAAAGGGCGAAAACTGCGTTTTCCGCCGCCAGCTCGTCGCGATAGACGATCTGGTTTTTCATGCGGTTCCCATAGATCAGTTTGATATCCTTTGGGACGTCGGCGAGACGATTTTGCCGTAAAATGCTGAGCATCGGAGCTATTCCGACCCCTCCCGCAACCAGCACGACCCCAGGTTCCTGCCGCCCATTGATCGTAAGACTACCATGCGGGCCATCCAGATAGGCGAAGGTGTCGGGCCCAAATCGCTCAAGCGAACCGGTAAAATCGCCAAGCTCTTTGATCACAAAAGAAATCTCTGGCCCCTCTGCCGGTGCCGAACTTATTGAAAAGGGGTTCTCGTGCAGTGAGAACACACTGTTTCCTACGTTCAGCCAAACAAACTGGCCCGCCTCGTACACCAGCCCATTGTGACCGTCAGGGCCGATCACAAGTTCCCACTGCTTGGGGGTCAGTCTGCGTCTCGATACCACCCTCCATGGCCTGCGGCGCTGCCGCAACGGCTTAAAAAGATACACAAACAACAGTGATCCGACTGCAGTCGCTACCATAGCTGACCACATAACAGTCAGGACCGAATGCGACCCATAGCGCCCTGCTGCTATGGTGTGATGTAGTAGCAATCCCGCAAGCAACAAAGCTCCAATCCCATGTGTGAAACGCCAGGATTCGTATTTGTATTCTTGTTTCGTTCGGCTGGCTGCAGACAGGATCAGAGCAGGCAGTAGAAGATAAGCGAGAATCCCGGTTGCGAGGGCTGTCAAATCCGTTGTGAGTGATAACTGCCGCGTTTCATCCCAAGGGCGAGAACCCCCGGAAACCGAGCCTTGATAGAACAGTGGATGCACAACGGCAAAGGCCAAAGCGACACGCGCCATAACCTGGTGGACCCGCATTGTAACGTCCATGCCGATACCTGTTGAAATGCGTTTGAACCGGCCGGACAGGATGAATTCAACAAGAATGATCGAAAAGGCCAGGATGCCCAGTCCGGACGCGATTTCCTGGTGCCATGGCCGAGGCGGCCAACCAAGAGCATAAGAAAGCCCGAGTGGTAGCAAGAGTACTATCAGGTAAGCTGATATTAGAAACGGCGCACTCATTGCATTTGTGTGTTCCGATCAGAAGAGCCAATTGAAAGGAGGTCAATTGGCAACAGCGCCGTTCTCGGACGGCGCACGCTCATGCACTTTGTTCCTGCAATAGCAGAAGCGGACAAATCCTTGCAAAGCCCCACGGCGGCCTCCACAAATCGACAGTTATGTTTCAAATCCTATTCACAGATGATTGAGCGGGGAAAGAGAATCCTTTGCTGTTACAATCCATTAGACTTCCAGGTAAAATGTTGCGAGCCAGTCAAGCCATTTGATCCCCGTTAACGTTTTCGCGAAAGCAAATTCGCACAACTGGTGACTCAGTACTTAGAATATAGCACCTATCGAAGATGATAATGTCGAAATCACCTATTTTGATCACTAGTTTTCATTCCCAGTTTTCGGGTGCTCGGAACATGAACCGGCTTTTGAATCTTGGTATGTCTGGCGTCAGCGCCCACCGGACAAATTTAGGGGTTTGAGCAACGGAGGATTTCTGGTTCATCGAAGCCATTATGGAGCGAAGATGAACAAGAGAGTTCCAGTTGCGCTAGTCGGTTATGCAGACTTGGAACAAAGTCTAAAGTCATATGACCTTTCCGACGTTCATGATGCCGTTTGGAAATCGGTTGAGCAGAAGTTTCATGGCTATGAGTTATCGGGAGTACTTAGTGACTTTGCCGAAAAGCGGGAGAGGAAACCAGACTATGACTACTCTAGTCTTGTGAAAGTAGCCGCCCCTTGGTGGGGTGAGAAAGCGTGACAGTTGAAAGGCATATATCTTGATTGCAAGCTTCTGAATTACTTCGCTTTCTTGCAGATCTTTCAGCCATGAGTGTTTAAATTTGTGCTTCCGGTCGAATCTACTCGTGCCATTAATAGCCAGCCCTCGCAAAATTCTTGCTACGCCGACCACACGGCCTTTGGAACGCTTCTCCTTAAAGCCGCCACCGTCTGGTCCCAGTCCTTATCAACCAGTGTATTGAATTCCCATTGTGTAAGTTTGTGCTATTGACTATCTCGGTTGCAGCGAAGGTTGGCTTTGCGGCAGAGTATCCTGTGCAAACTTGGCAGTGGCCGTGCAAAATACCAGGCTCGCGACGGCAGCCGTCTTTGTCGAAATACTCATGTCCTTCTCTCCCTTAGAATATAGTGCGCGGGGTGCCGAGGTAAGTTCACCCCACGCGACACTCAGTCGAGTGTGTTCTTGTAGATCACGCCATCTTTCATGATCAGATCGAAGTTGTTCTCGTAGTCCGTCATGATCAGGGCATCCTCGACCGGGTTTCCGTCGACCAGCAGAATGTCGGCATAGGCACCTTCGGCAATCACGCCCAACGGACCCTCGGGATAGGGATTGAGTCTACCCGACAAGGCCAACAACTCACCGGCCTTCGAAGTCGCCTGGACCAGCACTTCGTAGGACGACCATTCCTCGAGGCGGTACTTGAATTCATCGTTCTGTTTGGTGAGTGCCGTAGGGTCCTCGATAATCTCGGTGGAAAAGGCGACCTTTTCGATGCCGGACTCTTTCAGAAGTTTCATCTGGTTTCTGGCTCCGGCCTGAGTGTCCCTCTTAACTGATGCTGCTGACCGCTTCAGTGATCGTCGAGTCAAAGCTCGAAAGCATTTAGACTTCACGCACGACACAGGACTATTCTGGCAGGATGAGGATTTTGCCACGCGACCAAACGAGGGTTTGAAACAGAAACGATAAAACCTGTTGTGACGTTTGTTCCGCCGTTTAGAACAACTGCTTCTCTTTTGCCAGTAGCGCGGCTTGCGTTCGGTTGGAAACGCCCAACTTGGCCAACACATTTTTTACATGCAACTTTACCGTAACCTCTTGGATTCCCAGATTTCGAGCAATTTCTTTGTTGGAAAGGCCGTTGCAGAGCTGTTCCAGCGTTTGCATCTCCCGGCCGGACAGGGTGGCAAAAACGCCAGATGACTCCACTGGCTCATCTGCTTGTCCGAAATCAAAGGGAAAATACCGTTCGCCTGACAGTACAAACTTGATGGCGTTGACCAGCGACACGGCTTTCAAGGACTTGGGAATAAACCCGTTTGCACCGTTCTCCATTGCCTTGTTGGCAACCTCCCGGTTAGCGACACCTGACATCAGTACAACCTTAGTTGCTGGAAAGGCCTGACGGGCGCGACTGAGGCCATTCAAGCCGTCCATTCCCGGCATGTGATAATCGAGGATCAGCAGATCGATGGACTCCAGACCGCGCATCAATTCCAACGCTTCTTCCAAATTGGCAGCGGTTTGGACTTTGAAGTCGTCTACAGTTTCCAGATAGGCCGCGATTGTGTCGCGGACCAGATCATGGTCGTCAGCTAAGAGGATATTAGGCATGTCCACAGTGTCCTTACGCTGAACGCATTCACCACCAAAAAATCAGGCTAAAACATGACAGAACTATACTTTAGTATAGTTGTCTATGCCAATGCTCTGATGACCGGGGGAGATCAATAGTTATAACGCAGTTTACCTCACCCGGAGTCTATTCAATGGCACAAAAACACTACTCGCGGATTTACGTCGTGCTGTTCATACTATTGCTGAGTTTTTCTACTCCGGCTACAGCTCGGGCAGAGATGACGTTGGAAGTAACAACGTCAGGCTCTAACTCCGCATCCGTCGAATTCAGCCTTCAAGATCTTGACGCAATGGACCAGGTGACATTCAGCACCTCAACGATCTGGACAGATGATGAAGTTACGTTCTCGGGAGTGCCGTTAAAAGCCCTGCTTACCGAATTGAACACGGACGGCACCAGTATCGAGATGGTGGCCTTAAACGACTACAAGGTCACGATGCCGCTGGCGGAACTTGAAAACGACGCTCCGATCATAGCCACTCGCATGGATGGCGAGACGATGTCTGTTAGGGACAAGGGGCCGTATTGGGTTGTTTTCCCATACGATCAGGATCCCAAATACCGGGCTGAAACGATCTACACTTTCAGCATTTGGCAGCTTAAGCATTTGAAAGTCGTAGATTAACACGCTGAGTGTGCTTACGGTGACCTCAAACAGGAGGTTGTAATTGAAGCCCGAGTTGAACCGATACCGTCTCTTGGTATTGGCAGGCATCTGCCTGTTGATCATCTTGTTCGCAACAATGGTTTCGAACCTGTTAACACAGGTACGCGACTTGTCGAGCGCTGATGAAGACAACATTCAGTGGAGCATTTCGCAGCTTGACATCGAGTTTGCGAACCTCGACGCCGTTCTAACCGAGCAAATTGCTGCACAAACAGGTTTCTCTGACCAATTACAGTTGCGTGCAGATATTGCCTTAAGTCGCTTGCACGTTGTCAATTCTGGGCGGGCCCGCGAAATTTATGGTGACAGCAGCGAAGCGGCGGAATTGATTGAGCAAATCGAGGTCTTTGGGGACGATGCCGTTGCAATTTTGGATTCGTCCGAGCCACTGGACGAAACTGATCTACTTGAGCTGAAACGCTTGGTTCGTGACGTTCGCCCTGTTGTTCGAGAGCTCGCATTGCTGGGTGTCCGGATAGTTGCCGAGCGTTCCGAAGCCCGTCGCGCTGAATTGGCCGGCCAATTGTCTCGAACCGGGGGAATTGCAGTCGGTTTACTGATCCTTATGGCACTCCTGTTACTCTTCATGGATCGACTTTTGCAGCGCTCCGTTCGCAGGGACGCGGCTCTATCTGCATCGTCAAAGCAACTTGCATCGACCGTCGCTGCATCACTAGATGCGATTGTAACTTCAGATAGCTCCGGACGTATTATCGAATTCAACGCTTCGGCCGAGCGCGTTTTTGGTTGGACCCGAGACGAAATTGTTGGGTTGACGATGGAGGACACCTTCATCCCACAGCGTATGCGCGATGCGCACCACAATGGCATGAAGCGTTACCTAGAAACGGGCGCGCCACGTGTCGTTGATGCCGGCCGTGTCGAGCTTGCCGCTTTGCGCAAAAGTGGCGAAGAGTTCCCGGTCGAATTAAACGTTACAACCACTCATGATGGTGATGACACCAAGTTCATTGCCTACATCCGTGACATCAGCGAGCGTAAAATCAACGAGCAGAAGCTGATTGATGCCCGGGACCGAGCCGAGAAGACGGACAAGGCCAAATCACAATTCATGACAGTGATGAGCCACGAAATGCGCACCCCCTTGAACGGTATCCTGGGCGTGCTTGATCTGCTTAAGACTACCCCCCTAAACGACCAACAGGCTCGCTATACCCGCATTGCAACATCTTCCAGCGAGGTTTTGCTGGAACATGTGAACGAAGCACTCGATATCACTCGTATTGAAACGGGTAATCTTCAACTGAACTCCGAAGTCTTTGATCTAACAGAGCTAATGCAAGCGTTGGTCGATTTGTTTGAACCGCTCGCCAATGAGAAGAATTTGGCTGTGAAATTCGACATAAACCCAGCAATGCAAGGGCCATATCACGGTGATTCCGGGAGAATTCGCCAGGTACTTACGAATTTGATCGGAAACGCAATTAAGTTCACTGAAGATGGAGAGGTCACTATATGCGTCAGCGGCATTCATGGCCCCGAAACCTCTTCACTTCGTTTTGAAGTGATCGATACTGGCATCGGAATTCCCGCCGAACAGCACGAACAGGTGTTTGAGGATTTTATTGCCCTCGCGAATAGCGAAGGTCGCCAGGCTCGTGGGGATGGTTTGGGTTTGTCCATCTCTCGTCGCATCGCGCGGGCGATGGGCGGGGATGTGTCCCTAAAAAGTGTCGAAGGCGCGGGATCGGTGTTCATCTTAACTTTGCCTTTAAGACGCACAGAACCTGAGACGCGAGACGTCAGTGACAATCTGGCCCAAAACGCCAAGCAAGCGCCCTCATGCAATATCCTTATTGTCGAAGATAACAGCATCAACCGCAGTGTCCTGTGCGACATGCTAACGACGATGGGTCACACTGTACGCGAAGCTGTTAACGGCGAAGACTGCCTACAAAAGGCCAAGGACGAGGTGTTCGATATCATCTTGATGGACATCAGCATGCCAGTCATGGACGGGATTGAAGCGACCGAACGCTTACGCCGCAGTAACGGGATAAACGCCGGGACACATATTGTCGGATTAACAGCCCATGGGCGCGAAGAATACCGTGAAAGATCTGTAGCTGCGGGCATGGATCGCTTTCATACCAAGCCCATCAGGCTGGAGGCTCTGCAAAACATTGTTGCGGAAGTGACCTCCAAGCACTTGTCGAAACCGGATACGGCACACTTTCCCGAAGCGCTTTCCGAGATGATCGACTTGTTAGGCAGAGCCAAGGTCGCAAATATCGCGGAGAAATTTCTGTCCGAGATAGCTGAATTTACGGCGGACCTTCGCGTAGCGAGCGACCCGCTCGATACGCTGGCTTTTGCGGAAGCAGCCCATAGGGTCAAGGGCGCGGCGTCTCTATTGGGGCAGATTGAACTACACGATGCTTTGGAAAAGCTGGAACTTGACGCGCGCGATGGAAATCTCACGGCAACGCAGATCTGGGCCGAAACTCTGGAAGCCGAGGCAGCAAAGTCCAAATCGGTACTTGATGGGGCCATCAACCGCCACGCCAACACCCCATAGGCCTATCCGCCCTACCCGTTGGGATAGCTGCCCCTGCCTTAATCTCCCCAATCTATACTCTCGCACCCCGGCACGTTTCGCTCCGGGCCTCTACACCTGAGTTCATCTTGAAGAGGGTCGCCTGGAGGGGCCTGTGCAGAGGAACATCAAAATGAAAGATTCAAAAAAAATTATAGTGGTCGGTGGCGACGGATTCTGTGGCTGGCCAACGGCGCTCCACTTATCAAAGCTGGGTCATAACATTACTATCGTCGACAACATGTCGCGCCGTGAAATTGATGCGGCGTTGGGCTCTGACAGCCTGACGCCAATTGCCTCCATGGATGATCGACTTGCCGCATGGAAAGAGCATTCAGGCAATACCATTGCATTTAAAAACATCGACATTGCACAGGATTTTGACGCCGTCACCACTTTGCTGGACACGATCAAACCAGACACCATTGTGCACTTTGGCGAGCAACGCGCCGCACCATATTCGATGAAGGGTGTCGGTGAAAAACGCTACACCGTCGACAACAACATTTCGGGCACTCACAACCTACTGGCGGCATCGGTCGCTCTGGGTTTAGACCCACACTTTGTCCACCTCGGCACAATGGGCGTCTATGGATACGATGATGACGGGTTGGAAATTCCTGAAGGCTACTTGCCGGTCTATGTCCCTGGTGACGATAAGCAGATCACGAAGCGTGATATCTTGTACCCGACCAACCCCGGCAGCGTGTACCATCTGACCAAATCCATGGATCAACTGCTGTTCCAGTTCTATGCAAAAAACGACCGGTTGCGCATTACTGACCTGCACCAAGGCATCGTTTGGGGAACTCAAACGGACGAGACCAAACTGGACGAGCGCCTGATAAATCGCTTCGACTATGACGGAGATTACGGAACGGTATTGAACCGCTTTTTGATGCAGGCCGTCGTTGGTCACCCGCTGACGGTGCACGGAACAGGTGGCCAGACACGGGCGTTCATCCACATTCAGGACACCGTGAAGTGCCTTGCCCTGGCCGTTGAAAACCCGCCTGAAAAGGACGGCAAAGTTGCAATCCTAAACCAGATGACTGAAACACATACCGTGCGCGAGCTAGCCAAACTGGTTGCAGATATTTCCGACGCGCGGATCGCCAACGTGGACAACCCACGCAACGAAGCCGCTGAAAACGATCTGCGTGTTTCGAACAAAACTTTTCTCTCTCTGGGTCTGAAGCCCATCACGCTGGCCGAAGGGTTGATCGAAGAAACACAAAAGATTGCCGCAAAATATGCGGACCGGTGCATTCACAAGATGATCCCTTGTGTATCCACCTGGACCCACAAGCAACGTCCAGGCATCGTCTCTCCAAAGCCACGCAAGGTAGCCTGACAACTTCGCACCGCTCGCGTTGGACCTGCTTGGAGGTGGGCCTAACGCGGTCGGTTTTTGTAACCATAAAATTACAGTGAAAAACATGCGCATGATTGGCATTGGGCTCATGGGATTTCTCTTGGCAGGCATAGCCCTCCTGCTATCGACAATGAACATTTTGGAACAAGGAAAACGCTACATCCATGAAGTAACGTCCGGACCGCAATTGGTGTTTGAGCACCGTACACCCGCTAAAGCACAAGACTTGTACGAAGCAGTGATATTGCGCGCCGATCCCGACAATCCAGTCATTTTATCCGGTTTTCCCGCCTACCAGAGCGTCGCATTCATGATGCCAGTGGATGCACGCCCGACGTCTGGATACCTCCAAATCGATGCAACGTCTCAGGTTCTGGTTGGGGTTGAAGGGGTGCTACGCATCTCAATCAATAATACCCGTCGAGGCGAGATGCTGCTGCGTTCAGGCGAGGTGGGACGTTCCCTGCAAATTCCTCTTTCACAGGCGGACTTTGCAGGGAACCAACTGGTCGTTTCTTTCTCACTGCAGGGCACTGGCCCTCAAATCCAGTGTGGTTCGCAGGATGGTTTTGAAGCCGTTGTTGAGATTGAAACGACCAGTGCCGTTTTTTTGACGCTGGATCGACCACTGCACAGTGTACGCGATCAGGTGCATGCCTGGGGTAATGTCGTGCGCGTTGCATGGCCTGACTGGCTGAAAAAAGACGAACAGCTTCGCCGCTTGGTGTTGGCAACCCAGTTCCAGCGACGGGGCCTTGCAACCGTGTTTGCTCCGTCCTCACAAGAACCAGCTCTAAATACCCTCGAGCTACGCGCGGCACTTCCAGCCTTTCCTGAAACCGATGTAAGCGCGCAAACGGTAGGCGCGTTGGCGCAAAAGGGAACGAATGGCGGTTTGCGCCGCTTTTACAGACAAGCTGTATGGCGTGAGCGGTTCGAACTGGGAGGCCACAGCAGACAGTACATACCCAGCCAGTTGGACCTTCGCATGCAGCTTGGGCACCTCATGCATGGTCAGAATTGGTCGCTCACCGTAACGCTGAACAACCGGCTTGTTTTTCAAGAGCATGCCAATGGGTCTGACGCCGAGTACCAAACGTTAATTGACCTCCCGGTTGATATTCAGGTCGCCACAAATACGCTCGAAGTAGTGGCGACAACGACCGCTCCGAAAGACGGCGTGTGTGATCAGGGTCCTGAACTGGTGGCGGAGTTACTACCTCATTCCCGTTTGATCGTTAGTGACACACCCTTTGCCAACGCAATGTCCGAATTACACACTGCTTTGCACAGTGTTGGACCGGTCAACGTTGCCATGACTTCAGAACTGACCGCGCTGGACGCTGCCGCGGCAAGCCGCATGTTGGACTTGGTGGTACCTGCTGGCGTCGAACTCAAACCGGCTGGAAGGAAGGTTCACATCAATGTTCTGGGCCCAGGTCACCCTGCCCCGCTTTTACCCAATGCTGGCACCACCACCTGGTTAGTCACGCAAGTCAGTGCCACCCAAGGCTTGTCCGTTAGAAAACTACTACCGAACGAACCACTGTCGCATGTCGGTCTTGCACTGCTGGTGACGCCCGCCGCCCCGGTATTACCGGAGGCAAAAGGATGAGTGACCTTGATGACAGGCGCGAACAGATCAACTTTGTCTCGGTCGACAGCGCACCCAAACGTTTTGCCGGGGCGGTTTCAGAATGGCAGGCACCCAAGATGCTGGCGGTGTTTGCGCTGCTTGCCACAACACAACTTTGGATCGTGAACACTGATTTTGTCGCACAGGTATTTCCAAACCGTGACTATGTGTTTTCGGCCCATTCGGGGCGGCACGCCATTGCGATCCGGATCTTCCTGATCTCGTTCTTTGTTGCTTTTGCTGCATTCAGCTCCGGCGATTTCCGTGGGCGTTCGATGTTCGGCCTCGATCTGGTACTGACCTTTCTGGCAGGCTGCGCAGTATTCGATCTGGCAAATGTCATGGCAGAAGACATACTCGGATCATCCTTCTCCCTGCATTTCAGTGCAATTGCGTCTGGGCTGTTCGGTTTTGCGGTCTATTCGTTCAAACTGCTGGAGCGCGGCTTCATGCCGGCCCGCATCCGGGTCGAGCATATCCCGGTTAGTCAGATGCGTGCCTTATTGCGCCTTGGCGTCACAATTGGCATCGCGGCAGCAGTCGCGATGTGGGTTGGTGGTATGGATCTACATGCGGTCGAAGTGATGCGCAGTCTGACGCTGTTGGGAGGCATTGGTCCGGGTGTATTTCTGTTCCTGCCCGTGCTTTTTGGACAGCTTTACCTGCTTGCGATCTACGATGTAGTGACCGCCAAGACGCCCAAGTTCAATCCACCCGTTTCGGTCATCGTGCCTGCGCACAATGAATCCTACATCATCAAAGATACAATCAACGCGATGGACCGCGCCGCCCACCACTATGGTGGCGAAGTTAACGTTCTAATCATGAACAACAATTCGACCGACGACACAGAAGAAATCGCGCGCGAGACACTCTTGTCATGCAAGGCCGCAAAGGGGCGCGTGATCAATGTTCCAAAGCCCGGCAAATCTAACGCTCTCAACGCAGGTCTTGATGCCTGCGAGACCGAGTTTCTTGTGCGTGTCGATGCCGACACTCTTGTGGGCGAAGATAACTTTTCCCGAGCTATGCCATACTTCACCGATCCCTCCGTAGGTGTTGTAGGCGGCGTGCCTGTACCACCAGGTGGAGCCCTTTTTGACCGGGCTCGCCTGTTGGAAGTTCTTGTGAAGCACGGCTTTTACTCAGTTGCCATGGGGGCAGTGAATGGAGTTGTGGGTATACCGGGCATGTTCGTTGTCTACCGCACGCATCATCCACGCTACCTGGGCGGGTTTGTTGAAGGGATGAATGGCGAAGACACCGATATTTCGCTGCGTATTGGCGAGCTGGGTTTCCACTCGGTTGTCGATCCCAAGATCCGCTACATTTCCGAAGTGCCGTCAACCTACAGCCACATGCGCGAGCAACGCATGCGGTGGTTCCGCTCAATCTATCACATCTCGTCGCGCTGTCGGGACCTGATCTATGGACCAAACGTGACGTTGAGGGGGAAGGTTATCCTGCCCTACATGCTGGTAAACTCCGCACGCCGCGCGATGCTTGTCCCTCTGATAATTTTTGGGGCCTTAGAGTGGGGCGTCGCGTTTAACGAAAATACCCCTATCGTATGGCAATCCATCGTGGCCGTGACCACAGGTGCGCCTGCGATCGTGGCAGTGGTTGCTTCGCTGCTAAACGGTGTGCCGCGCGGCATCCTTGCGCTACCAGAATACCTGATCTTTCGGGTCTTGCGGGCCTATTTCACTCTCGAATCTATGCTCAGCATTCTGATCGACATCCGTGCCGAAAACCTTGAGCTCGCAATCCGACGCGACATCGTTCCCGACAAGCCCAAACGCGTAGCATGATGACGACATTTCATTCACTGCCACAAAAGATTGGCCGACACAAACTATGGGATTAAGTAGAGGAGCGTAAAATGAGACAAATAGCTTTGGCTGCTACCTTAGCTTTGACTTTGGCAAATGTGGGCGCTGCTCAGGAACAACGCTTACAATTCAAGGCCATTATCAAGCAGGAGCAGGCCGATCCAGTTGCGGCACATGCCGCAATGATGTCTTTGGCAGAAAGTGGGTACGTTCCAGCAATCGATCGGGTCGGATACTATTTCCGAAAAGGGATCGGCTCGCAAAAAGATCTAAAAGCAGCGCATCAATGGTATGCGAGCGCCGTCGATGCTGGTCATCCTTGGTCCACTGCATCTCTGGCACGAGTTGAAATGGAGATGGGACGGGGTGACGTCGCATTGGAGCTCCTCCGGGCTGGCGCCCGCGACAACCAACCCGGCGCAGAACGGCTTTTGGCAACGGCACACATTGATCGAAAGTTGGGCGCCGCTTCAGACGTCAAAAAAGGACGAGCGATCTTAGAGCGTATGGCGGAGAGCGGTGATCAAAATGCGGCACGCGATTTAGTGGTGCGCATAAACTGGAAACGTTTAAGAGGACCGGCTCCCGATACAGCCGTAGAGCAAGTTGTGCGTGCAGGCCTTGCGGGTGACGCGAGGTACGCCGCAGTTGCGCTGGTCTATCTGTCTTCGCAGCCTGATAGAAGCCAAGAGGCTTTTCAAACGCGTGCCATGCTCGCGGAAGTTCCAGGCATTTCTGATAGGGTGTTGTCGCCAGAGCTGATTAAGCTTGCTGCAGAAATAAATCCCACTCAATTCTGGTCGGAAGTCGAAGGTATTCTTGAAGACACTCAACCAGAAAACTACGCAAAGGCAGCAAGCACGGCCTTTTGGATCAACAAGAATGCGTGGGTTCGCGTGTTACAGAAAGAACTTCGCGCATTCGGGTATTATCAAGGACGGATCGATGGGATGATGACCACACGTACAATCAAGGCTCAAAACCGTTTTTGCAGGGATCGCGAGCTTTGGTCAATTTGCGCATCAGGTCCACTGCGCGGAGCAACCGTACGGACCATGGCAAGTGAAATTGCAAAGGAAAAGCATAGCAGCAAAATTGACAATATTGCGCATCCGGGTTCGTGAAGTGAGGCGGAGCAAATGGAAGGTTTTAGACATTCAGGTACGGACTTTTGCGATCCGACTGAAAAGTTCCGAGCGCGCACCTCGTTTTGGCCTCAGAGAAACACAAATACTTGGTGTTTCACTTCGTCGCTACTAGCCATCAACGTCGCTGAAGCGGATTTATGTGAAGCGATCTCTGGTTGAGTGATGGCCCTTCAGTGGAACAAGTACGAAAGGCTGCCTCGCGGACAGAGCCGGCATTGGCAATTCCGCCTTGGCTGACGCTGCATCGCTTTGCAATTGCAGCGAGTCTTTTACCGCGACGCAAACCAGGCTTAGTAAGCTGTCATTGGTCCAGTTCGTATTCGGAACGCCAACTGCTAGCATAGCCATTTTCGGATGCAAGAAAGCTCAAACCAATCCATCGCCGTTGGACCCATCGGAAAACCACTTCAAACCTGTCCGGGAAGCCACAGAACGATAGCAGGGAAAGCAACAAGCATCGCAATGGTCGCAGCATCCGCGAGAAAGAAAGGCGTTACACCTTTAAAAACATCCTGAATGCTTAGGTCATCACGCACGCCAGCCACTACAAAGCAATTCAGCCCGATGGGTGGGGTAATCAGGCAAAACTCGGCCATTTTGACAACCAGAATACCAAACCAGATAGCACACATAGTCCCGGACATACCGAAGGTACTGTCAGCTGCGCTTACGGCCTCGCCACCATTCAGCGCCATAACCGCGGGATAAACAACCGGCAACGTCAGCAACAACATTCCAATCGCATCCATGAACATGCCCAGAACGGCATAAGCCAGAAGGATGCAGATTAGGATCAGCATTGGCGACATCTCGAGCGAGGTGATCCAGTCGGAGAACGCGATGGGCAGCTCTGCAAAACCCAAGAACCGAACGTAAACCAACACGCCCCAGATGATGGTAAAGATCATGACGCTCAGCTTGGCCGTCTCCAGCAACGCGTCTTTAAGTTCGGACCAGCGCATGCCCTGATATAGCGCCATCAGAAAGACAACGAAGGCACCGATTGCGCCACCCTCGGTTGGCGTGCCCCAAGCATCGCCTCCGAATGGGTTGTAGACAAAGAAGATGATGGTAACGACGACAAACAAGATAGGCAGTGCGGGCGGAAGAGACATGAAACGCTCTTTCCATGTAAAGCCTGAGACTGCGGGACCAAATCCTTTGATCACGACGGCCATGCCAATGATCAGCAAACCATAGATCACAGCCGAGAACATGCCCGGGATGAATCCGGCCAACAGCAGTTTGCCCACGTCCTGTTCCACAATGATCGCGTAGATGACCAGAATGGCCGAGGGAGGGATGAGCGAGGCCAGCGTACCGCCTGCCGCCACGACACCCGCAGCAAAGCGTTTGTCATAGCCGATCTTCAGCATCTCGGGGATGGCGATGCGAGCGAAAACGGCGGATGTGGCAACCGAGGCTCCGGACACTGCAGCGAACCCGGCGGTCGCGAAGACAGTCGAAACCGCCAACCCACCCGGGACCCATGCCAACCAACGCTTCGCGGCTTCGAACAGTGCTTTGGTCAGGCCCGCGTAGTAGGCAAGGTAGCCAATCAGGATGAAGGTCGGGATAAGGCTCAACGCCTGGCTTGAAATCTTAGAGTGCGGCACTTGCCCAGCTGTTTTGACGGCCACAGTCACAGCCTTTCCGAAACGCGCCGGGTCGTACCCAAACTTGGCCCAGAAGATCCAGATCAGACCAACCATGCCAGCTGTCGCGGCGGCAAAGGCCACGCGCATCCCCAACACCACAAGAACAAGCATACCGCCCGAGACGATCAGACCAATATCAATGGGTTCCATCAGATTTAACCTCAGTTGTCGTGGCCCGAGACGTGCTCGGCTTCCATTGCAGCTTGAGTGGCTGCATCGGCTATTAGCGGGACGGCAATAGGTGCCTGATCCGGGTGCCTGATCGCGCGACCGTAGGCCCAGATCTGTAGAGCAAGCCTCAGGCAAAGCACGCTAAAGGCGACGGGGGCCAACAGCTTTGCGGGCCACAGCGGGATACCTATGTCGATGGAGCTGTCGCGGCTCCAGAGTGGAGCACCAAAGTCAAAGCTGCGTGCGAAATGCGCCCAGCTCCCCCAGATCAGCAAGACGATCAGCGCCAAAATGACAGTGGTTGTGACGAACTCAACGATATAGAGCGTCCGGCCTCTAAGCGCTCCAACAACCATGTCCATTCGGATATGACCGCCATCACGCTGCGCATAGGAAATCCCCATGAAGGCGATCAACGGCATGGCCTGCTCGATCCAGTCAACGTAACCGGGAAGTGGCGCATTGGCGAAATTCCGACCACCAACGGAGACTACGGCCATGACCATCAGCGAGAAAACTGCGAGGCCGCTGATCAGGGCCAGAAAGCTTTCCAGTTTGTAGAGATGTTGATCGAGAATGCTGAGACGGCTGTCGTCGGACAGCACCAGGGATGACCCGGCCATCGTTTTACTCCGCTGTCAGGAAATAGAGAACCCGACGCCAATCAAGCCGACGCCGGGTTGTAAGTGGATTAGCTGCCGTTTGCGATCTTCCCAGTCACAAGGTCATAGAGTTCTTGTGCTGGTAGGCCACGCTGGGTGTTTTCTGCAATCCAGGCCTCGGCCGCGGGGGCGGCAGCGGCTTCTCTGAACGCTGCGATTTCTTCGTCGCTGAAAGTGACCCGTTCGATGCCGCGTTGATCCAACTCAGGGCCCCACGCTTCCATCGTTTTGGTCTGGTAGTGGCTCACGTAGTGATCCAATGCCTCATCCACCGATCCCAGCAGAGCTTCGCGGTGTTCGTCAGATAGATCTTCCAGTGCCAGCGTGTTCACCACGACAGGGCAGTTGACGGTGCCGGGATTGAGGTTCGTCGTCCACCACGTGCCATTTTCAATGGTGCCAAAGGACATATGCGCGTGTGGCGCAAAGCTGACCGCTTTGACGATGCCGCTGTCCATTGCCTGACGCACTTCGGATGCAGACATCGAGGTCGGAACTGCTCCAACCGTCTCCATCGCTTTACCGATGCCGCCAGTCGCCCGAACGCTCAGACCTTCGAAATCGGTTAGGGATTTGGGTGCTTCACCAACGCCAACAAGGTTGTACTGCGGCAGAGGCGACGGCATCAGGAGCGTAGCATCCCAGCGGGCCAGATCCTCGACAACGGCCGGGTGTTGGTAGACAGCCATCGACAGTTCAACCTCTTGGTCCAGCGATGTCACACCCAGAAACGGCAGTTCCAGAACGGTGATCGAGGGGTTTTTGTCGCGATGATAGCCAGCGCAGAACTGGGCCATTTCAAACGCACCGATCGAAATCCCATCAAGATTTTCTTTGTTCTTCGACAGACCGCCATAGCTGATGTTGAGTGTGAATTCGCCGCCCGTCTTTTCGCTCACCAATTCGGCCAGTTTCTCGACGTGTTCGGTAAAGGCGCGACGTTTGCCCCACAGGGAAACGTTCCATTCGACAGCCAGTGCTTCGGATGCAACGGTCAGCGACAGGGCGGCAATGGCCGCCCGGTTAAGATGTTTGCGCATAATGGCTCCTCCCAGATCACGCAATGTGTTTGGGCAGAGTATTCAGGATGCGCAGCAGCCTGCCTATGAAGGAAAATGCGCGTGAAGTTTTGGAGTCCCTGCGGATATCCGCAGAGTGATTTCTCCTACAACAACGCCTCTTTATCGAGACCGAGTTTGACGATCTTTTCGTTGAGTGTCCGGCGGCCGATCCCAAGCGCTTCGGCGGCGGCATCCATTCGGCCTTTGTGCGCCTTGATGGCTTTGGCGATGAGCTCGCGTTCAAAAGCGGCAACCGCTTCGCGCAGCGTATCCGGCACTTCGTCGAAGTTCTGATCGCTTTGGATAGCCTGCACCACCGACCCTCCTCCGCGTCGGGCCGCCAAAATGCGCCGTTCGCAGACATGGCGCAATTCACGTACATTCCCGGGCCAGTCATGTGCTAGCAGAGCGGCCAAATCGTCCTGATCGAGTTCTGGCGCGTCAATCTCATAAACCTGCGCGTATTCGCTCAAGAAATGCGTTGCCAACAGAACCAGATCATCTCGTCTTTGACGTAGCGGAGGTAAAGATAGGACAACAGTGTTCAGTCGAAACAAAAGGTCCTGACGCAGGCGGCCTTCCTCGGCTGCCAGTACAACATCTTCGTTGGTTGCTGACACGACCCTGAAGCTTACTGGCACTGGCGACACAGCCCCCACCGGCAGCACCTGCTGATCTTCGATGACCCTTAACAGCTTGGCCTGCGCTGCAGGCGGGCATGAGCAGATTTCGTCAAGAAACAAGGTCCCGCCCGATGCCGCCACAAGCCTTCCGTCGGATTCACCTGCGACGCCGAACATTTCCGCTTCAAATGTATCGGCCGACAACGCGGCGCAATTCAGCGCTAAAAACGGTGCCTCCGGCGAGCGGCCCAAATCATGTAAAGCATGAGCAACCAGCTCTTTCCCGGTGCCCGTATCGCCCTGCAACAAAACCGCAACCGAGGTATCAACAAGATCAAGTACATCTTGTCGCAAGTCTGTGATGGCGTCTGTTTGACCCAGCAGGATGCGGTCAAGGCCTGACAGTTTGAACAGCCGGTCTTTGAGGCGGGCATTGATTCTTCGCATTCGGTTTTGTTCAGCCGCGTGCCTCAGCACCGTAAGCAATCGCCGTGGCTCATATGGCTTTTCGATGAACCCATACGCCCCGTCCTGTATAGCCTGAACCGCCATCGGGATGTCACCATGTGCCGAAATCAGTACCACCGGAGGTGCCACTTGCCTGTCCAGGGTGGCCAGCAATTCAAGTCCCGACATGCCGGGCATACGCACATCAGACAAAATGACATCGGGCGAGGCGTTGGCCAGATGTTCCGTCACCTGGGTCGCACGTGGCAAGGCGCTGACAGTCCAGTCGGCGGCTTCGAGCAATTCGACAAGAGATTGTCGCAGAGATTTGTCATCGTCAACGACCAGAACTTTAAATGGTTGCCGCTGGGTCATTCGTTAGTTTCTTCAGTAATAGAGGCCATCGGGAAGGTGACACGAAAAACTGTTCCGCCGCCATCACGATTTCGGGCCGTCATCGTGCCATCGTGATCTTTGACAATGCTGGTGGAAATGGCCAGTCCCAAGCCCATGCCTCGCCCGCTCTCTTTTGTGGTTACAAATGGCTCTTGCAACTCAGCCAGCGTTGCCTCGCCCAACCCGTGACCGTTGTCCTGAATTTCCAGCACTGCCTCATCATCAGATGCCATGATAGCGATTTGGATTTCAGGCGCATCCGCTTCATCCGTTGCATCTATGGCATTGCGCAAAAGATTGGTGATGACCTGTTCGATCCGCAGGGCACTGCCCCGGATAAAGACCGGATCGGTCGGCGCATCAGCTGAGATTTTCACTTTGCCCTGCTCGATGTTTGGCGCAACCAGAGCCAAAGCGGCATTGACCGAAGTGCATAAGTCTACGTCGTCAAACGCCTCACTCTCTGAGCGCGCGAAGAACCGCAATTGGCGCGTGATCCCTTCCATCCTGTCGACTAGACTTCCAATTTTTTGCGGCAGCTTGGACTCACCGGAAGATGAGATCTCTTCTGCCACCAGGTGATTGCGCATCGCAGCGATGGGCTGGCCCAGTTCATGCGTGACCGACGCGGATAATTGCCCCAGAGCCGCCAATCGGCTTGCGCGCTCCAACTCGCCTTGGGTGCGTTTGAGGCTCCGCTCGGCTGTCTTGCGGTCGTCGATTTCGATAGCGAGCCTTTCATTTGCCTCCCGCAGCTTTGCTTCTTCCTCTTCCGACCGCTCCAAGGCCGCGCTTACGCGCCTTGCGCGTTGTATCTGGAAAAAGATAAATGCGAGCCCCGCCAAAAGGACAAAGACTGCAGTTACAAGCCAACTACGTGCTACGGCCTGATCGTCACTTGCAAAATAGTGAAGCGACCAGCCATGGGGTAAATCCGTAGCTGCAAGGTGCAGGCGCTTCGTACCAGCAATTCTGGCCTGATCTCCCGGCAACTCAACCCAATCCAACACATCTAAGTCTTGCCCCGGAAACTGCCTGGCATCTCGAATCCGTTCTTGCTGAGTTTCTGACAATGGCGTCAACGCGCGATATTGCCAATCCGAGTTCGAAGAAAGCAAAACGACGCCGTCTTCATTGGCCAAAAGAACCTGCTCGCCCGAGTTTTTCCAGCTTTCCTGAAGGTTGGAAAAATCAATCTTAATAGCAACGACGCCAGCTGGTTTTCCCGCTTCGCCACGCACCGCATTGGCAATGAAATAACCCGGCAATCCTGTTGTTGTCCCGATCGCGTAAAACCGCCCCTGGTCGCCGGAGAGAGCCATTTGGAAATATGGGCGGAACGCGTAATTCTGTCCTACAAAACTTCCGGCCTCACGGTAGTTGGAAGCCGATATCGTTATACCATTCTGATCCATCAGATAAATCGCGTCCAGGCCTGCTTGCGCTGCAAAATCCTCGAATCTCTGATTGAGAATTCCGGTACTGTCACCTTGCGCAGTTCCGATTACAAATGGGTCTTGCGCCATTACGTATGTGAGATGCGAAAAGCGCTCCAGCTCAGCGGTGACCGAACTTTGATAAAGAGAAAGCCGTCCCTGTGCTTTCGAAAGCTCTTCCGAAAGGAAATACCTGTAAGATGAGAGGTAAAGGCCGGTGCTGGCGACAACTGCAGTAACCAGGATCGCAATATGTGACGATGACCGCATTAAGCACCCTTTGATCCCATAAGATAGGAACATAGTAGCTTGGGATAGTCTATCCCACACGCTGGGCGTGAGCGTAAGACACTGCTGCGTTGTAAATGAACGGCCAGTTTTCGGCCGCGTTACGGAGTTTGATTTTCTGCGCCAGCAACATCTGCCGCACTTTGCGCGCGCGCAGCATGAAACTAATATGACTGAAATGGGCTCATTGTCGGCATTCTCTGCGGTGGGCGTCGATTGGCGGTAAGAGCCCTTACCTGCCTTTTCCAAGCTACTTGACCTCTGCGGGTGCATGCGTCCTGTAAGCGGGCAAAGTTGCCGTTTATTTGTCTTGACGAGGTCACCGGCAATATAGCGTGTTAGTTGTCAGCAATGAACCAACTAGCCTCAGCCAAGCGGAACGCCATACCCTATGCCCTTGCGGTCGTTGGTGTGCTTTTTGCATCCATCTGTTTTGGCCTTGTACCTTACTTTAGCCGTGGGCTCACCGATCAGGGCCTCGCTCCCTATGCGGTTGCCTTTTATCGTTACATCTTGGCAGCGGTTGTCCTTTTGCCCGCACTTGTAATGCATCGCTCGAAGTGGCGGGAAATCGTCTGGGGTATGGTTGCAGGCGCAGTGATGGGTCTTGGCTGGGTCGGCTATGTTACCGCTCTTGAGACTGTTCCTGCATCGACGGTTGGTGTTCTCTACATGACCTATCCGGTGTTTACGATTGCTATCGCATGGGCGCTTTTTGGTGATCGGCCAACACGGCGTAGCCTTATTGCGGCTGGATTGATCGTTGTTGCTGCGATATTCGCAGGTTCTCCGGCATCTGTGCCTCCAGACCAAATTCCAATCCTGCTCGTCTCATTAGCGGCACCTTTCGGTTTTGGCTTCGGCATATGTGTTCTCGTGCACCGCCTGTCACGTATTGCGCCTTTAGCCAGAATGGCGTCAGTCTCGCTTGGGTCAGTTATTGGCCTTGCCCCTCTCATTCTTTCATCCGAGGTCGGCGAAATCCTACCAGAAAGTGGGGGCGACTGGTTTCTAGTTGTCGGATTTGGCCTTGTGACGGCGCTTATTCCGCAACTGATTTACACGATCTGCTCGCCTATTATTGGGGCAGCGCGCACTTCTGTAGTTGGAAGTATTGAACTACCCACGATGTTTGCTGTTGGCGTTCTTGCATTCGGTGAAGTAATCACGGGTGCACAGGCACTGGCCTGCGCGCTGGTTTTGGGTGCGATAGCTCTCACTCAAAGTCGATCAATTCAAACTGTGACGACCGTGATCAGCAAGGAGCCTGAGAGGTAGCTTTGGTCTCGTTGCCGACTTTCTCTACGGCGAGTTTGGACAAGCAGATTGAGCCCTTTGCAGACCACCGCTAGCACGGCTGATTTTGCCAGCGCAGCACGTCGAGAACCGCAGAAACCGGACATTGGATTTCCTAGGCGGGATTGGTGGTCAGCAGGACATTGCTGCCGTTTGCTTCCGCGGATATTGTTGACGCAGCATTTGCTCGCACTTGCAGCACGGTCATCTTTGCACTGCAGCCGAGGTCACTAGAGCGGCCATTGTAAACTGGTCTAAGCCGTCAAATCCAAACTGCTCTTTGGCTCTTTCGCTGTTTGGTTGAGCAGTTTTCGAGACGCGGATCTAGGCGACGTGGAAACTTTGAACTTCGCTGACGCCGCATCATTTCGCGGTCGCAGCTTTGCTACTATTGCCTCGCAAGGTGAGTTAGCAATGCTTTTGTTTGATGATATCGATTTGCGCCGATTTGAATTCGCTCTTTCGCTTTCTCGCACACATGTCAACGGAGCGCCGGTCTATCCGGCGCGAAATCCCACATGTAATGCGCGGGCGTCACGTCGACCTTTGCCCGAATCCCGATCTGTTTTGCAATCCCACCCAGCGATCATGAGTGCGTCCGGTAGCCGTGGGACGCCCTCAAATGCTCGTGCGATCAGGCAATGCTTGGAGGACCGTTAGGGCAGTCGATCAGATACCCCCAACCGCCGTTTTCCAGCTTTTTGGCGACTTCGGTGGATTGGCCTTCGGCCATCACATTACCGTCCGGGGCAATAACGCGCCAGTTTGCGCGCAGCAGAGCGACATCGCCATTAATGACCTCGCTGAACACCTCGCTTTTGATCTGAGGGCGGATGTCCAAGAATCCTTCAAAGGCTTTGCGAGCCCCTTCCAACCCTGTCAGGGGCGGCTGGTCGGGTGGAAAGAAGATCCGGCAATCTGGATGGAACATTGAGGTGATGCCATCCAGATCACCTTCTTGCAAATAGGCGCTGACGCAATCAGCGATTTCACCGGGGTGATGGGCGATACGTTGTGTCATGTCGTTGCTTTCAGATTAGAGGTGATCAGAAATCGAATGGGCCTGCCGCGCGTAGAGCATCGGGAAGCCATGTTTCCTGAATGTGCAGCCAAGTCACCGGGTCGGTCATTTTCATTAAGACGCTGGACACACGCGCGTTTTTCTTTTCGGCTGACAACGCGGCACCTATCTGCCACTCGGTATATGTTACCATCACCAGATCACCGATTTCATGCCGGATGGTGACGTCGCGGATTTTGATGCGGAAGTCCTTGTTCGAGCCATACCCGCGGTCGAACCCGCCCTTGAGCATGTCGCCTGTCATGATGTGTCCTTCGGGCGGGATGAAGACGACATTTTCATCCAAGCGTGACAAGAACCGTGGCTCCAGTTGGTCGCGCTCTACGGTTCCGTTGAACCACTCGGTAAAGAAGTCGTGCAAATCGACGATTTCCTTTGTGACAATCTGAAGTGTTTTCATCTCGAACTCCTGGGGTCTTGGTTTTTCCTGAAAGAGGTCCGGTCGCGCCAGATCAGGCGCGGCGGCGACGGCCTAGGCCGGGCCGTTGTTGTCGATGTCGAGGAACATCTTCCACGCTCCGTTTTCGTCGCGCCTGTACCCAAGCACCAAGCGGCCCTCAGGCTTCTTGACCTCGCCTGTGTCGCGCATCTTCATCGTGCCGTAGAAACGGCCGGACACGATGGCTGTGTCACCGTAGACCTGCAGATCTTCGATGTCATAACCAGAGATGATTTCTGCGGCGGCAATACGTGGGTTGTATTTGTCGCGGATCGCTTGCGTGCCGATTGTTACGGGGTTGCGTTCGTTCACCGTCATCACATCAGGATGGCATGAAGCCACCATCCGTTCGATGTCACCACTGTCGAGGCCATTGTTCCATTCGTCGATGGCGGCTTGGATTTCTTCACGTTCGGTCATTGACTTGCTCCTTGGGTTGTTGATTGAAGAACCGGCTATCGACCTGATCTTCGTTGCCACATTTTTGCGTCTTGCTGAGTATGTATGGCGCTGCTAACGTAAGGATAACCCCACTTCATTCTGACAGCGAGATCGGAAAAGCGAACAATGGCCCGTAGTAGCTTTGGTGACATTCGTGTATTTGTCGAAGTCGCGCGCCGTGGTGGTTTCCGCGCGGCGGCCGAGCATCTTCAGCAAGCTCCGGCGTCGGTTAGTGAGGCAATCCAACGTTTTGAAGACCGTCTGGGCGTGCGGCTGTTTGAACGTTCATCACGGTCCGTCGTGCTGACACCGGTAGGCGAACAGTTCTATGTAAAAAGCCTGCCCGCCATACTTGATCTGGAAGGCGCGCTGGATGACATCCACGCGCAGAAAGATGAGGTCGCAGGCACCTTGAGGCTTTCGGCCCCTTACAGCGCTGGCCCCTTCTTTCTGGATGATCTGGTCGCGCGTTTCGCGGCTGCATTTCCAACGGTCGATGTCGAAGTGATCTATGATGATCAGAAGGTCGATCTTCTGACGTCAGGCGTCGATGCCGCCATCCGTTCAAGCACGCTACTCGGGCCAGATACTCATGCTGTTTCTGTTGGGCCAGAGCTGGAGATGACCATCGTCGCTTTGGCTGAGTACCTTGCGCAGAAGGGGACACCCGACCATCCGCGGGATATCCTAGATCACGATGCAATCTGCTATGCTTTTGGCTCGGGTGATAATCTGGCCGCGTGGGGGTTCAACGGGCCAGAGGGTATTTACACGATACAGCCAAAACCGCGTATGGTGGCAAACGATATGCGGTCGCTTCTTGCCTATGCAAAGCAAGGGCTTGGTCTTGCATATCTTTACAGAGAAATAGCTGTGCCTCATTTGGAAGAGGGTGGTCTGACCGAAGTTCTTAGCGGCCAAGTGGGACAGCTTCCGCGCTATTCTTTGAATTACCGCAGTAAGCGTAATATGACACGACGGCTCAGAGCGTTTGTCGATATGGCAAAAGCGTCTGGCAAGGCGGCGTAGCGCAGGGTTGGGGCGATTTTCCGTGTCAGCCTGGCAGTGTCGCGACGCTGTCAGAACATAAGGCCGCGTCGCCTGAGAGATGATCAATAAGCGCGCGCACCCGCGTTGTAAGGCGCCTGTTCTGCGGGAAGAGCGCGGCAACAGTATATGGCGAGACCCGGTGCTCGGCGAAAAGTTCAATCAAGTCACCGGACCTGAAGGCGTCCGCCACCGTGTAAGCGGGGCAACGTGCGATTGCAGCCCCTGTTGCGGCGAGCCGGGATGCGGCTGCGGGCGCGTTCATGCGAAAGCGTCCGCTGACTGAGACAGCCTCTTCCTGGCCATTGATATTGAACCTCCAGACGGTGGGCTCGGTCATGTTCCCGTCGAGAATACACTCATGGGTGGCCAGCGCGCGCGGGTGGTTTGGCGTTCCGGCTTGCTCCAGATAGGCAGTTGATGCGCAGACCACCAAGGGCATGCGGCCCAGTTGCCGTACCTTGAGTGAGCTGTCTCGCATGGGGCCAATCCTGATGGCGAGGTCGAAGCCTTCTTCAATGATCGACACGCGGCGGTCAGAGAATTGCAGATTAAGTTCCACGTTGGGGTGTTTCGCCGCAAACTTTGCAAGCGACGGCGTTAGCCGCAATGCACCGAACCCGGTGGGGGCCGAAATGTGTATCGCACCACGTAGCGACGCCTGATCGTGTCTGACCCTTTCTTCCAACTCATCAAAGCCATCAAGAAGAGGTTCACACAGCGTTAGGTATGTCGCGCCGGCGTCTGTCAAAGAGACACTACGTGTGGTGCGATTGAGCAGCTGCACACCAAGCGCGTTTTCCAAGTCAGCGACGTATTTGCTGACCAAACGCGCAGATCGCCCCATGCGTTGCGCGGCAATAGTGAAAGAGGCGTTCTTGGCGACAAGCGCAAACGCCCGCATTCGGTCAATTTTATCCATCTTATTGCGCCTTCTCAGGGCTTAAACATACGCTAATTTAGACAGTTATCGCTGGAATGTACAACTGGTAGGGCTAGCGCATACCTTGAACATAACTGGAGACACTGATGTCAAACGCCGTTCGCATTCACCACTTCGCAAAGTCAGGTCACGCCCATCGTGCCTTGGTTTTTGCGAAGCTCGCCGGGATCGCTCATGAAGAAGTTCCCGTGGATTTGGCAAGTGGTGCGCACAAATCACCGGAGTTTTTGGCCATGAACCCAAACGGACAGGTGCCCGTTATGGAAGATGGCGATGTAATCGTATCGGATTCAAACGCAATTCTGGTCTATCTCGCGCGGACATATGCGCCTGACTGGATGCCAAGCACCCCGGTCGACGAAGCCAATGTTCAGCGCTGGCTAACCCTTGCGGCTGGTGAAATTGCATTCGGGTCTTGTGCCGCACGTCTGATCACCGTTTTTGACGCCCCGCTGGACCCAGTCTTTGCTGATTCCACAGCGACCAAGGCGATGCAAAAGCTGGAACATGGGCTGGAAGGTCGTGATTGGCTGGTTGGCGATCGTCCGACGATCGCTGATGTCGCGAATTATTCCTATACCGCCCATGCGCCTGAGGGGAATGTCTCGCTTGATCCTTACCCGAATGTCCGGGCATGGCTCGCCCGTTTCGAAGCCTTGCCAGGTTTCCAGGCCATGCCAGCGACGGCTGTCGGCCTTGTGGCTGAATTAGGGGCGCGCTGATATGACATCCGCAGCCCCGCGCCATCCGGTACCGCCGTTTACGAAAGACTCCGCGATCGAAAAGGTGCGTCTTGCAGAAGACGGTTGGAACGGTCGAAACCCTGCGAAAGTCGCACTTGCGTACACACCCGACAGCAAATGGCGCAATCGGGCCGAGTTTCCCGAAGGCCAGGCGCAGATTGAAGAGTTTCTGACCCGCAAGTGGGCCAAGGAACTGGACTATCGGTTGATCAAGGAATTGTGGGCTTACGGCGGTAATCGCATCGCCGTGCGATACGCCCATGAGTATCACGACGACAGCGGAAACTGGTTTCGGGCCTATGGTAATGAAAACTGGGAGTTCGACAAAGATGGGTTCATGGCGCATCGTTTTGCCAGCATCAACGAACACCCCATTCAAGAGGCAGATCGAAAGATTCATTGACCGCTTGGTCGCCGCCCTGATGATCATCCGGGTCTAAGGGATCTGGGGCTATAGCTCTGACGCCGTAGCACGAAAAGTCGCTAACGCCTTCCAGACCCACAGATCCAATGGAAGGCGTCAGCGGAAGCATTGCAATACAACTGATTGTCAAACGGATGAACGGAGCACGGGATGGTTCGGATACATAAATCTCACAAGGGTGAGCTGTTGCTTCAAAAGCGGCGCAAGACACCAAAAGAGCTGATCGACTCCATTCCTCGATACATCGACAGTGACATGCCGCAGCAGCACGCGGATTTCTTTGCGGGCCTGTCTTACTTGCCGCTGGCGACGCTGGATCGCGACGGGCGACCGTGGGTCAGCCTGCTGGTCACACAGTCAGAGAGCGATCCGTCGGTCGGCATCAAGATTTCGGGCCACAATGCGATGGACGTCTTCGCCGAAAGCAACGCTTTCGATCCCTTTGCCCGCTCTTTGAAGCAGGACCCAATGTCTGGGCGGCAACAACGGCTCTTTGCTGGAGTAGGGGTCGACTTCCGCAACCGTCGACGGAACAAAATCGCAGGGGGAATTCGCTCTGCATCTGTTGAAGAGACTGGAAAAATCAGCCTGCAACTGGAGTCTGATCAACACCTTGGGAACTGCCCCAAGTACATCACCGTGCGGGCATTGGCGCATGAACAGCGCGCCGCTGAACTGGTGCATGATTCCTTTGACAGCCACACAACTGCTTTGCCGGATGCGGCCAAGGCGGTCGTGGATCAGGCCAGCACGGTCTTTCTGGCGACAAAGCACAGTGGAAATGAAACCGCTACTGGCACGAAGACGGATATGGGGGTAAATCATCGTGGCGGTGCACCGGGTTTTACCCGCATTTACGAAGAAACCGATGGCGACGATATCACGACCTATCTGGTTTTGCCCGACTATTCCGGCAATCGCTTCTATCAGTCCTTGGGCAACATTGAGACTGACCCAGAGGTCGGCCTTGTCTTTCCAGACTTCACCACGGGTCATGTCCTTTATGTCACGGGTAAGGCAGAAAACCTGATGGATGATGAAGCGCCAGCGATCATGCCGCGGGTCAGCCTGCTTACGCGCATCAAAGTTACAGGGGCGGTTTTTGTGAAAGACGGCCTGAACCTCAAGCTCATGTCGGAAGAGCACTTCTCGCCCTATAATCCGCCGGTAAAGCCCTTGCGTCAGGAACTGGAACAGATGGGGCATGCACTCGTTGCGCACGAGACTGCAACCCCAATCACTGCCACTCTTGTTTCGACGAAACCGCTTTCTGACAGTATCACAACTTTCAACTTCGATCTGTCACAGCCGATCCACTCACCTTTGCCGGGTGGGTTTGGTGTTTTCGATTTCTCTGGGCTTCTGGACACGGGGTACAGCCACATGAACGAAGCCAACCCTCAGCTTGTCAACGAGGACTTCGTGCGCACCTGGACGCTTTCGAATGCGCCCAGCTTTGCGGCAGAAAGAAATGCGTTTGCCGCGACCCATCAGGTCAGCGTCACTGTCAAACGTAAACCGGGCGGCTTGATGTCGAATGTTCTGCATAATAATGCCCAAAAACTGATCAAGGATAGACTGCCGATTGAATTCAGAGGGTGTGGCGCGGGGTTCACCTGCTTTTCGCAAGGCGCCAAAGACACGCCTCCACATATCCCATCAAAGGTTCTGTGGATCGCAGGCGGTGTCGGCATTACCCCATTTATGGCGATGTGGGACGGCATCCTCCAGCTGGCGAACGCTCACCCGCAAACATCGACCGACATCGTCCTCCTGTTTTCTGGTCGTGGTGATGACATCAAAGTGCTGGAGCATTTTGCCGGGCAAATTGGTCCTGTCCCAGCCAGTGTGAAACTTCGCATTGTGGCGTTTCAAAGCGTCGGAGATGACCCGTTGGTCGCAAAATCTGCAAGGGATGATCTGCGTCTAGCATTTTCTAAGGATGCGCTGCAGACCGAAGAACGGCGCGCGCAGATTGAAGATATCCAATCCATCTCCGCACTCGACACGCGAGAAGTCTATATGTGCGGACCCGATGCGTTAATGACGTGGAGCGAAGCAGCGCTCACTAAACTAGGCGTCGAAGAAGGGAGACGTCATCGCGAGTCCTTCGTCTTCTGATTACAAAATTCACAAAGCCAATGACCATTTTTACCCGCAGTCAGTGAATTTTGAACCAGATTTTTGCTGCAGTATGTACGAATGGCTGATTTATCCACCGCGCGGCAGCACTAAATTTTACACTGACGCAACAGTTCCCGCGCTGCATGCGCGCGCAGCGAGAAAACCGAATTCACAGGTAGGGCTCAAACCAGACCTCGGAGGCGGCGCAGCATTTGAATTGAGGGATACCAGGAGCGGTATCGTGGACGGCCCGGATCGGATGAGGTGGTTGGCTCCTGCACCATCGACATCGAACGTGCCATAGTGCAGCTTTCATGCGGTAGCTTGTTCACCTTCAAGGTCCCAATTAGAATTTTCGGAACGAATAATCACTGGGGGACGTAGCCATGACGCCTGATATCCAAACAGCCCGAAAATTGGCGCAAGATCATTGTGATGCCTGGACGAACAAGGCTCCGGATCAAGTCGCCAGTCGGTATTCGGAAAATACAACGATGATTATGAATGGTGGCGAACCGATGAACAGTCGCTCGCAGATCGGTGAAATGGCGGCCGGTTTCATGACTGAATTCCCCGACCTAGTGCTTAACCTCGATACTGTTCTCGTAGCCGATCATCACATGGTTTACGCATGGACGTTCGAAGGCCAGCACAAAGATACAGGAAACAAAGTTCGCTTTTCGGGTTGGGAAGAGTGGGACCTCGATGAAAATCTAAACGTGACCAAGTCGCTGGGGTGGTATGACGGCGCAGATTACGATCGTCAGGTTTCAGGGACGTAACCGCTCAAATCGCAAACACACTAACGGTCGATGTTGGGATCAATGGTGGCCTCTGGTCAGCGCAGCCTTTCCCGTCGCGATACGAAGTCACTTGTGGGTGACGGCCCAAAACTGCCGTTGACAAAGAGACATCTTTGCTGCGATGCGGCCCGTCAGATGAGACATTCGCCGCGGGCGCAAAACCGAGATCGAGTCGAACTCACGGTTTGCGGACGAAGCTGACATTCAAATCGTATTCAGTGCTGGAGCATAGATGGTGTTGTGCAAATCAGAATCTGAATTTAACACCGAGCACCGGACCATGTTGATCAACGTCATATTCAAATGCACCTGTAGAGAGGCTGTCGCTATAATCCATGCTGTAGTAGCGCCAGCCAAAGAAAAGTGACGTGCTGTCCCAAGCGCGCCAATCAACTCCGATGTTGGCGCCGATTTGCAAATCGTTGCCCCCCGCGCCGAAACCACCAAGGTCCAATGATGCAATTGCTGTCCATTGGTCATTAAGCACCCATGTGCCGCGAGCACCAATTACTGGCTCCCACCATCCCTGATCTCCTCCAAGAACAGGAACTGGCAGGGGCGACGAAACCGTGATTTCCTGTCTCAATGAGTTATATCGGGCACCAAACTGCAAATCGATGGCGTAGCGTTGGCCATTGTCACCAACTGCATCGACGGCTTTGTAGGCAGCAAGTAAGCCAATCCACTTTTGCCGGATGTCTGCGGTGAACGAGGCGCCTCCTGGAGTAGGCAAGTTTCCGTCAGCCTCCAGAGAGACGTAGTTAGCGTCAATTATGAAACCCCAATCGCCGCGCCAAATTTCGTACCTGCCAGCTGCAGCAAAATCCAAAAGCTCCAAAGCATCGCCAAGATCAAGATCAAGCGGAACGGTGGCACCAGCGACGGTTGACGTTCCGCTCGTTCGTGCGGGCAGGAATGCATAAAACGCTAACGTCTGTCGCCATTCATCTTCACTTTGGCCCGCAAGTGGGATCGGTTCGGCAAATGAAGCACTTGCAGCCAACGATGTCATTGCGGCGGATGTCGCAATCAGGCTTCTGTTAATCATGACAATTCTCATTTCTCTTGACTAAACGAGCGGGTTCCGAAGCACCGAAAGAATGCCTCGGAACCAACACCATCAATGGCTTTGCGCTTTTAAGCGGGCTTCTTCAGGAGTCATTGGCGACCGATGTGGAAACTGCTCCACTCGCCCCATGTGCATACCCAATAATTGCTGCATCGGTTGCACGACCCAAAGTCCCGGGTAGAGAGCGCCGTACTTTTCACCCGGGTCCCGCATGATGTTGAAGAAATCCATCCCCGGTAAGCCCCCGTGACCTTCCTTGATATGGATTTTGAAATCATCGTAGCGGAAGGCTCCAAGGACTTCGCCACTGTAGTGCGCTATGAAATTCCGCCGACCGTGACCTTCGCCATTCAAAAATAGAGAAGTCTGATCGACCCCGTCCGTTATTCGGTCATTTGGAATTTTATCCAACGCACCACCGATCCGCGCCGCCGTGGTAAACAGATCAGTGACGTGGATAACATCCATCGGGTCTTGCATCGGTTCGATCATGCCGGGCCACCACGCCATTGCCGGTACGCGAATGCCGCCTTCAAGCACATCTCCTTTTGCGCCCTGCAACAAAGTGTACCCGGCGGTCGGCCAGAAGGCATACATCGGACCGTTATCGCTCATCCAAACGACCAGCGTGTTCTCGGCAATGCCTTCTTCTTTCAGCGTATCCAGAAGTTGCCGCACATGCTTGTTGTGAAGCGCCATGAACGAAGCTTGGCGGTTGTTTTTGTCTACGCCTGGATCATCGCTGAATTCCTGCGAAGCAGCGAGTTGCAAAGCGTATGAAGCCCAGTAGACAAAAAACGGTTTATCGTCTTGCGCATGGTCTTGAACGAACTTGGTGATCTGGCTAATCGACTCATTCTCGAAAGCTTCTTGGCGTTCGGGGGCCAGTATCCCGGGTGCGCCCTCAATAGGGGTGCGGCCTTCGCCTTTGCGACCGACGTAACCAGCGACGGACAAGTCAATTCCAGCGCCGTCCAGATAGGCATCATTTCCGGGAAAATCTGCAAACGGGAACGTTCCGCTTTGGTCTTCGTAAGAGGCCTGCCAAAAGTCCGGGGCACCATTGAAAAGCCCGTAGTAGGCGTAATCGTATCCTTGGTTTTCCGGTGCATGCTCCGGTAAGTCACCCAAGTGCCACTTGCCCCACATGGCCGTGCTATAGCCAACTCCCGACAGCAGCTCCGCCGTTGTTACTTCTTCAGCCGACAACCCATCCACTTGCCCCGGCCACAGTACGGTAAGCAGGCCTGTCCTTACTGGGTGTCGACCAGTGTTGATCGCGATCCTTGTTGGCGTGCACGAAGGCTCTGCATAGGCAGACCAAAACCGCATTCCGTCAAAAGCCATTGCATCTAATTCTTCTGAAGGCGTGCCCCGATGCTTACCGCCACCCTGCCAGCCAAGCTCACCCCAGCCGATATCATCAGTAAGGATGTAAATGATGTTAGGCTTCTTTCCAAAGCGCTCCTCAAGAGACGCAAGTTTCGCATCGATTTCAACGTCTTCTGCCGCCCATATTTCCGCATTGCGTTGGGCATGAGCTAAATGCGGACCGTCCGGTTCCAGGGCGCTTGCGGGTGTGACAACTGCCAAACAGGCCAAAACAACGGCTCCCGCTTCAAGTGTCCGTCTCATAATCTCCCTCCCAAAAGCTGCTCAGCTTGATATACACATTAATATACGCAACCGTCTATATAATTATACGGAACCGTACAGTTGATAACATTTAGCGGATTCGATATCTGCTGAACATGACTCAGATCAAGGGCGGTAAGACTGTGGGGAAAAAGCGTTTCAGCAAGCAGGACTGGTTAGATTCTGCCCTGAATCTGCTTCGTACTGGAGGAATTGAGGCAGTCCGCGTGGAACGTATTGCCGACAAGTTAGGCGTTGCCAAAAGTGGCTTTTATTACCATTTTCGTGATCGGGCCGACCTTCACAAAGCACTGCTGGATCATTGGGTGCAGCTTGACGGGGTGCCTTTTCTAGAGGAAAGGCGATTCTCCGAAGCAACACCGGTGGAAAAACTCGCGATGGTCGCCGACGTTGTCGATAGTGCCGACCTCAGCCGGTACGACAACGCAATACGACAATGGGCTCGACAAGATCCCAAAGTGCGCCGGGTCTGGCGAAAAGAAATGAACAAAAGACTCGAGCACATACGCGAACTTTTTCGAAATGTTGGCTTTGAGGACGATCAGTTGGAGATGCGTGTTCGGACATTTGTTGCTTATCAAGTCAGTGAACGTGAACTTTTCTCCGAGCTTTCTGCAAAAGATCGCTCCAGGATTCGGAAGCTAAGACTTGAGCTTTTGGTTAAGGACTAATTACGAGGCTCAATTGGTTGCTTGCAATTGAACCGAATTTCAATCGCGGCCAACTTAATCAAGCTGACGCATTCAGAAGTCTGCTTCGGGCTCACTGCAGACCTCGGAAGCAGCGCAGCATGGCCCCTGCCCCACTAGCAACTGGTCTCGCGGATCGGCCCATAGGAGACATTCAGCGCTATCCAACTATGCCGTGATCACAGCCCGCTTTCTTGCCGTTCGCTGCAAGCGCAAAATTATGACTGAGTAGAATCCACGCAAGGTGGGACAAAGTGGGCGTAGGCAGTGATGGTTTGCTAGAGGGCGTTTTGGTCGGATTTGGCTTATGTGTCCGGAAGCCCGGCTTGGATTAGAGCATTAATGTATTTGCTCGTAAAATCCTGGCTTTTGAAACCCGATCGCTCGCGTGCGGCCCAATCAGAGTTGGCACCAGGAAAAAGCTCTAACAGATTCTCCATTTGCCGGCGCGCTTCCTCCATATCTCCTTCAAAAACGGGCACAGCGACTAGCACTGCGGCGGCATCGCGCTTTGCGCGAACATCTTTGGGATTTGATGCCAAAACCTGATTGGCCAAGGTCTTGGCTTCACCATGTTTTCCCAACTCCATTCTGGCCATATTTATCGGGTCAGGGAGCCACTCAGGGTAGTCGGGTTCCAGTCGCGTACCGCGTTCCATCAACTCCAACCCTTCAAGGGTTTGGCCAGACACCAGTTTAACTTGCCCGGCCAAGGAATTCACATCCGCGCTGCCGGGCGATAGGGCGACCGCGGTCATCGTTGCTGCGGTGCGGCCCGCCAGAGGAGACATTCGCTGCAACTGCGAATTATGGGCTTTGTCGATCTCACCGAACGCGGACAGCGTTGCCGTTCGCCGCAACAACGCGAATGACGGCTAGCGTTTCTTAACTCTTCTCAGATTAAATTCTGTTCCATCCCGCCTTCGTCGACTCTCAAATCAGATAGCATCCGATTTGCCCATGACAAAGCTCCTGACGACAGCAAGAACACTTCAGGAACGACAAGCCACTCACCGACCCAAACACCGCCAGAGCGCTCATGTTGGTGCAGAGTCAGTTCCCCTATTTGCTCCGACCTTTGGCGCCCCAATCTTGCTACGGCCTCGGCAAATTCACTGGCCCGTTGATTACGTTTGTGATGCATTGAGGATGAAGCACCCCTACCATTTTCATGGCATTCGCAGACCTCACCGATATCACTGGATGAAAGCAGGTTGATGTTGTGGGCTATTTTGCAGATCGTCGCACACAGCGCGCCGAGGGCGGTGACAATATCGGCCACGCCGTCACGCGCGTTTTGCCAATGAGGTTCTGCAACGCCCAAACCAAGCGCCTCTGCCATTCGCACCTTTATCTCTGTCCCTGTTCCATCGCTATAATTTGACAAATCCCCTAACGGCCCGCCGACCTGAACGAACACCCCACGCTTTTCCGCTTCGGTGATCACCTCGCGACGACGTAGAAGCTCCTCTAGCCAGACTTCAAACTTGGTCCGGAGCAGCATCGGGATCGCGTGTTGCCCGTTAGTGCGCCCGATCATTCGCGTGTTGGGGTGCTCCTTGATCAGGCCCGTCAGGGAAAAAACGAGCTGATCGAGGTCGCTCAACACGGTCGCCAGACCGAGCTTCATTTGCATCGCAAGCGCTGTATCCATGATATCTTGCGTCGTGCTATTGAAATGGACGAACTTGGCGAGATCCTCGCCGACGTGTTCGCGCAGTTGCCCGACCAATCCCACAATGGGCCGCCCGACAAGCGCCATGTCCTGCCGCAAGCGCTCCTGATCGAGCTTTCCGATGCCAAACCCGTCGAGTGCAACAACAGCTTCATTCGGCACGAGACCCGCATCACTTTGCGTACGCGCCAGCATTTGTTCGACTTTGATCCAGGCAGAGATTGTCGATGATTCAGACCAGATGTGCCGCATATCTGTGCTGGAAAAGCTGCCTTGCATGAGCTGCCATTCAAGCATCGCCCAACCCTCCCTGCGCCAGTTTGCGTTCTTTTAAGATGCCGCGAATGCGAAAGGCAATAGCCCCGGCACCAAGGATCAGGAAGGCAAGCGCGATCGGGCGTTCAACAAAGATCAGCGCGCCACCATCCGACATCAGCAGGGATTGCCGGAACGTCTCTTCCGCACCTTTGGCCAGAACGAAGGAGATTACGAATGCCGCAATGTTGAAGTCATGCTTGCGCATCAGCCATCCGACGAAACCGGCAAAGGTCATAACCGTCACATCGAACATCGAGCCTCGTGCTGAGTATGCCGCGACGAAGGCTGTCATGAAGATCAGCGGATAGAGAACGTTGGTCGGGATTTTCAGGATTAGCCGGGCGACTTGTGTGGCTCCGAAATAGCCGATCAGGCCATACACGAGGATACCAAGCATCCCGCAGGCAAAGAGTTTGTAGACAAGTTCCTTGTCAGTCAGAAATAGCGTCGGCCCGACCTGGATGCCATGGATCAGAAACACGCCCAACAGGATCGCGCCGATGGTCGAGCCTGGAATACCCAAAGTCAGCAGAGGAGCCATGGACGGGCCGGACACCGCGTTGTTGGCCGCTTCTGGCGCGGCCACGCCTTCCAATGCGCCCTTACCCCATTGTTCAGGGTTTTTCGCACGGCGCTTGCCTTCTCCATAAGAGATAAAAGCCGCAATCGCTGAACCCAGACCTGGCAGAACACCAATGCCCGCACCGATAAACCCACCGCGAAAAGCATGAGGCAGACACGGTTTGTATTCCTCCCATGTCAGATCATTGCCATCAGCCGAGCTTTCGTTTTCTTTGGTCTCGCCTGTTGCTTTGCGCCGCTCTTCAAGTTGCGCAAAGACTTCGCCCAAGACAAAGACACCGATCATCAGCGGCACCAAGCCGATGCCATTGGACAAGTCGAACGAGCCGAATGTGTAGCGCTCTTCGCTGGAAATCGGATCGAGCCCCACCATTGCCACCAGAATTCCCAGGAGCGCGGAGGCCAGACCTTTAACAATGGATTCTCCGATCACCGAACCGATCACCACAAAGGCGGCAAAGTAGATGGCAAAGGTTTCTGGAGGTCCCAGCTTCAGAGCAATTGCTGCGATGAACCCGACACCAACAACCAAAAGAACGTCGCCCATGAGATCGCCGATCACGGATGAGATTGTGGCAACTTTCATTGCTTTACCCGCCTTACCAGCGCGAGCCAGTGGATAGCCGTCAATCTGCGTCGCAGCACTCGCGGCTGTACCAGGCGTATTAAACAAGATTGCTGCGATGGAACCGCCATAGCGTCCGGATTTTCCGATCACATAGAGAAAGGCGAGCGCAAAGAGGGGCGACATATAGAAGGTGATTGGCAGCAGCATCGCGATTGCTGCTGAAGCTGTCAGACCCGGCGTTGCGCCCACAATCATGCCAACTGTGGCAGCAAGAACGATGGCAAAGAGCAGCATCGGATCAGTGATGACCGAAAGAAGGGCGGGAAAAATTTCCATGAGACTTACCTCTGTATCAAGCTGAGTAGGTCGAACACTTCGCCATAGGGCGGGAAGACACCAAGCAGCACAAAAAAGATGAGGTGAAAAACCAACGGGCAGATGACTACAGAAACTGCAAGGCCGATCCAGCTCCGCACACCGAACAAATATAGCACGATGGGAGCCACGACGGCCGTAGGTAGTAGATACCCGAACCAGCGGAATGACTGTTGGTAGACCAATGCAATGATGAATAGTGCGATGATCTGAACAGTCGCCCCATTATCTGTGCTGGCAGCGGTGACATCGCCTGTCTGACGGGATGCACCTATCAGCAAGAGACCAGACAAGCCCAATAGAGCGACGGATGCGGCAAAGGGAACAATCCCGGCCCAGGTATCTCCGGGCGATGCAGCGGGCACCTGCCACGCGCCCCAAATAGCCACAAGTGAAACGGCCGCCAGCACCAAACCTTCGGCATAAGCGCGCATGTCATCCTCCCTCAACAACGCGTGGGCAAAAAAAGGCCGGGGGATCATCGATCCCCCAGCCTTGAAGACTTAATTAGTCAGACTTTCGACCAACGGAGCGGCGTCCTCTTTCATAGCGCTAAGCGTTGCCTTGGCATCCGCACCATTCTGATAGACAGGACCGGTCCCACGCGAAGCCAGCAGCTCGGCGAACTCGGGCTTAGCCGAAATCTGCGCAAGCGCGGCTTCCATCGCTGCGACCACCTCGGCAGGCGTACCCTTCGGAGCAAACACGATCACCGGCGAGGAGACAGCAGCAAACGGAATGCCCAATTCTCCAAAGGCAGGTACATCCGTCATGATGCCGTCGCGTTCCTGGCTGTTGACCGCCAGCGCGCGCAGTTGGTACTCGAAACCGGCAAGCTGTTGTACGCCCAAGAAGCCGAAGTCGGCTTGCTCACCGATGAGAGCAGCACGGGTCGGGCCACCACCTTTGAATGGAACGTCTTGCGCTTCGATGCCGTTATTGGCCAGAAAGCCCAGACCGCCTACATGGTGGAAACCACCGCGGCCTGAATGCGCCCAACGAAGCGAGCCAGGATCAGCTTTAGCCGCGTCGATCACGTCTTGAACGGATTGAAACGGGCTGCTCTTCGGGACCATCAGAGAGGTTTGCAATTGGCCGACCTGTGCGACGAACTCAAAGCTGTCCAGCGCATCAATGTCGGTGTCGCGGGTCATGGTGGACAGCAAGAACGAGCCCCCTGAGGTCATCATCATAGTATAGCCGTCGGGTCGGGCGCCGACGACAGAATTGGCTCCATTCAAGCCGCCCGAGCCAGGTTTGTTCACGACCACTACGGGGACATTCAAAATGCCTTCAGCTGCCGCCGAGATGGCGCGAGCATAGGCGTCAGTGCCGCCACCCGCCTTGTAAGGCACGACCAGATTGATCGGGCGTTTGGGCCAGTCAGCCGCAAAGCTGGCTGTTGCTGTTGCCGCAAGGGCGATGCCTGCCAGTACGGCAGAAATGAGTGTTCTGCGTTTCATAGTATCCTCCCTAATTCCTCTCCTGATCTCACCTAGCAGATGATGGAGATTGCGAAAAATGCAAAGGTGTTTAGTTTACTTGCAAAAATTGTAAGTGACGGTGGCGAACATGAATATCAAAGCGCTTCGTGCATTCAGAGCAACGCTGTCTGAGGGATCACTCGCAGCAGCAGCAAATATACTGCACCTTTCGCAACCAGCAGTCAGCCGGTTGATTTCTGGACTCGAGAGGGAGTTGCGGCTTAATCTTTTTGATCGAAGCGGCCGGAACCTCACTCCAACACCCGAGGGACTTGCGTTCTATCGCGAAGCTGGTCGCATCCTCGACAACCTGGATGAGATCCCCAGAATCGCCGCCGAGATTCGTGCAGGCCGCACTCAGAACCTTCGGATCGTCGCAATGCCGCGCATCGCCCGCGCGCTCGCCTCCCCCGCTGTTGGCCAATTCATAAGGGAAAATCCTGATATCAATGTCAGCCTCGATGTGCGCGCGCGCAGAGAAGCTGGCAAATGGTTGGCCGGTCGGGAATATGACGTGGGAATTGGTGCTCTACCGGTCGAACACCCCGATATCCAAACCGAGTTGCTATTGCGCGTAAGAGCGCAAGCCGTCGTACCAATTGATCATCCGCTTGCCGATCTTGAAGAAGTTTCCATTGACGTTTTGGCTGACGTTCCAATTGTTCGCCTTATGCACGGATTGCTCTTGCGCGACCAACTGGATGATATGTTTAGATCTGCAGGGGTGCTGCCAAAACAAACCTGCGAAGTCGCATCTTCTTCGCTGGCATGTGCTCTGGTAGCAGATGGCGGTGGTGTCACAATCGCAGATGAACTCGTGGCCGCCGATGTAGATCAGACCCGTGTTCGGACAGTTCCAATTTCGCCTGAACGCTGGATGTCGTTTGGGCTTCTCTTTCCACTGCATTCAGAACCAAACGAAGCGCGTGACAAGTTCGTTGAAGTATTAAAATCGCATGTCGCAACACTCGCGGCATCGAGCCAGTCGATAGAGGTAGTTAGTTAGCGATTTAACTAGTCCCACTGAGCTTTCACTTGGAAACTCGACTTTCAGAGAGCCAAGCATCCAGGAAGCTGTCATTGGTGGACAATGCAGCATCGGTATCATCGGGCTCATTGAAGACTTCGGTGCCGTCGCAGCAAAGCCCCCTGCCCCGCAAATAACTGATCACGCGGACGGCCCAAGCCAGCCATTGGCCACACAACTCGACGCCAAAGCGCAGCTTTCGCATTGCTGCCGTTCGTGCACCTTGCAGCATTGTCGATTCGCGTGTGATGGCAATGCACAACGCAACCGCGAATCCCTCGGAATACCCTGCAGCAGTTTAGGACCTGTCTTACGGCCAATGATCCTGCAGCAAATCTATGGCAGTGCGTCCGGCCTCCAGAGCTCGGTCCGCCTCCTCTTCAGTTCCTGCCAAACGAGCCAGAGTAATCGTACCCATAAGGAGTGCCATCGCAGCCAGGCCCTGGTGCGAGCCGGATTCCGGTGTGTCCTGCAAAAGGGCCGCCATGCGATCCGAAGCTTGAGCGCCCGCGTGTCGGGATGCGCCCTTGGTACGGGCAAGCTCGGTTCCCATTGCCGCAAGCGGGCATCCATGCCGACTGTCTTGAACATGTGCCTGGGACAGGTACTTGGCTATATAGTCCTGACGTTCTTTCCCTCGCCCTTCGCTTGACCCCTCGCGCTCCATTTCGGAAACCACATTATCGACTGCGTGCCGGAAGGCTGCCGCGATCAAATCTTCTTTCGAATGGAAATGCCGGTAGAAACCTCCATGTGTCATTCCGGCTGCCTTCATGACGTCCGCGAGGCTAGTCGCTTCGATACCGCGTTCGCGGAACAACTGTGCTGCAGCATCCAGTATCCTGTTGTGACTGCGCCTTTTTTCCACTTCCGACATTCTCGGCAATTTCGCACTCCTAGGCGGGGTTGACAATTAAGATTATACCTATCATCTAAATAATAGATTGCAAGTATCATCTAAAAGGAGCGTGCCTATGCCTGCCAAGCCTAAGATCCTCGTCACCAGCGCAAGCGGCAAGACCGGGCTGCAAGTCGCGCTTCAGCTCAGAGCCAAAGCCTATCCTGTCCGTGCGTTCATACGGCAGAGGGATCATCGCTCTGATATTCTCGAACGCGCGGGCGCTGAACTATTCGTGGGTGACCAGTATTCGTTGAGCGACATGCGCAACGCCATGAATGGCGTGCAGCGGGCCTATCAATGCGCCCCGACGGCACCCAATGGGCTGCACTTCAACGCGGTCTTCACCGTTGCAGCTTACGAAGCTAAGATTGAGCACGTCGTTACGCTAAGCCAATGGCTTTCGAGCGTAGATCACCCGTCGCTGTTTACGCGCGAAGTCTATTTAGGCGACATCCTGATCGGCATGCGCCCCGAGATGTCTGTGACTACGGTGAATGTCGGCTGGTTTGCTGAAAACTACCTGATGGTGCTGGGCATGGCGGCCCATCTTGGGCAGTTCACAATGCCGCTTGGCGACGGCGACGTGAAAAAGAATGCTGCCCCCTCGAACGAAGATATTGCACGCGTTGCGGTCGGTGCCTTGACGGACCCGGCACGCCATGCGGGCAAGACCTACCGCCCCACGGGACCAACGCTGCTGTCACCCAACGAAGTCGCCGAAGCAATGGGCCGCGCGCTGGGGCGGCGGGTACGTTATGTCGACATTTCCGAGCGTATGATGGTCAAGGCTCTGAAAGCCCTGCGCCCAGCCAACTATTCGGAAGCGGCAGTCACCCAGCTTGCAATCTATTCAGAAGAGTACAGGCGAGGCACCTTCGCGGTGAACGCCCCGACCGGGGATGTATTCCAAGTAAGCGGGCACGAACCTGAAGCGTTTGAAAGCACCGTACGGCGCAAGGTCGCTGATCAACCGGACCTGGCACGCAGCCTGTCCGGCAGCATCGGTGCGATCGGCAGCTTTCTGAAGATCCTCACGACGCGCGCCTTCGATCTTGATCACGCTCAGAAGCAGCGAGACTACGTTCAGCTTTCCTCTTCGTCGTACTGCCTGGACGATGCGACATGGACGGAAAAACACCAACCCAAGGACGTACAAGCCGCACCAATGCGCGTTGCCTAACGCAGCATACGACGAAGGTTTACCCTCCAAGACGAAAGGACCTCTTCATGAACGTTCAAGACGAATTCATCACTCGAAACCAAGAATTCTCTGTGGGCTTTGACAGTGCTGGCCTACCGATCCTGCCAAAGTTGCGAACAGTAGTTCTAACCTGCGGCGATGCCCGGGTTGATCCCGCGCACATCCTCGGACTGGAGCTTGGCGACGCGGTTGTGATCCGAAACAATGGCGGACGGGTTACACGCGCCGCAATCGAAGAAATCGCCACCCTCGCCTTTCTGGTGAGCGCTATGACGGAGGGCCACGAACAAGGGTTCAACGTCATCCTGATGCAGCACACACAATGTGGAGCCGAGCGGTTGTCCAATCCGGACCTTCGGGACGCGCTGCAGAATAAGCTCGGGATCGACGTATCCGAATACGCGATCACGGACCAGGAAAGCGACCTTTCGGCAGACATCAAGCGTCTAGCGGCAGCACCGGAGGTACCAGACGCGATCACCGTCTCGGCCTTGCTTTACGATGTCGCCACTGGAAAAGCCCAAGAGATTACTCCAGCCGCTTCACTGGGGACGATCCGGGCCGAGGCGAGCGTATCGCAAACTGTGGCCCGAGCATGAAGGTCTGCCCACCCTCAATTCATGTAAACAGACGCATATCGAAAGGATCGATCAGATGACCCCCACAGTGGTATTCCTACTTCAGTTCGCAATGAGCCTCTTTGTCTTTGCTCTGATAGCGGCGTGGTACGTTGCACCCTGGCTTGCACGGCTGTCGGCGGCGGCGGCGCTCTCAATCCTGCTGCTGCCGCATGCTTTCCGACACATCGGAATGAGCTTCATGGTACCAAATCTCAACAACGGAGGGTTGCCCGAGGCATTTGCAACCAGCGCCAGCTATGGCGATTTGCTCTCGGCGTTTCTGGCAATCGCGGCGCTTTTCGCTTTGCGATGGAGATCAATGGCCGCCCTTCCGTTGGTGTGGGGTTTCAACATCCTTGGAACTGTCGATCTGGTGAACGCCTTGCGCCAAGCCGAGGCAATTAACTACTTTGGCCCCACTTGGTTCATTCCAACATTCTTTGTGCCGGTACTTTTGGTCACGCATGTGATGATCTTTGCACGGCTGTTGAAGGCAGTTGGCCCCAAGACAGCCTCGGCATGAGAGGACAGGTATTGTTCCAGGGCAGGCAGCGCTGCTGCCCGCCCCACTGAGTCTCACGGCCCAGAGCCGACCTTGAGTACGGTCTTAGAGTGTTGCGGTGCGGCCCGTCGAAGCTACCATTCGCTGCGGCTGCATGATCGACGGCAGAACGAATTCACACTCCGCAGATTGAAGCGGCCGTTCGTCGCATTATAGCAAGCAATCCCGGAAGGTTTAAAACCAAGCAGCGAAACCCACTTAAGATCGACAAAGCTCGAGACCAATCGAAACAGTACAGATACAAAAGCGCAGCCGTCTTAGTCAGGGATTTCCACTGTTCCGACTATGTGAGTTCGCCTCAGAGGCAACGCTTGGTATGCTGAGGCGATGTCTGTTGTCGCGATGCCGCTGCCAGTCATCCCTTCATAGCGCCCCGTCCCGGTGATGATTTCCCAGGTGTTTGCCGCGCCTTTTTCTCCTGCCTTCCATCGCATGGTAAAAGTGTCATCACCTTCACCGAATACGCATATTCCATTGATCGAGTTGGTGCCGTCTTCGAACCCAAATCCCGAACCCAAACATCTGGCGGGCCCGTTATCCATTGGACCTTCAATTACTTCGAAACCACCAGTGTTGTCCGTCAGGTGAAAAATGTGATCACCAAGATCAAAATTCTCTTGGTTCAGAGGGTAGACATTGTTGATCTCGATGCGTTGCTCGTCAGCACTGGCAGGAACACCAAGTATCGCCAAAAGCTGGATGATCCATAAGATTCTCATTTGGCTCTCCAAAAAATGTCACTCATCTTAAGGGCCTTCAAAGCATTTACAATCAGCAAAAATGCTGATGACCGTCCACTTATAGTGTGTGGGGAAAGCGCTAATACAATCTCGAGATCGGGCCTTCACGGTCGTTAGATCGGACACAGAAAGTTGAGCTGACGGGTAAATCTGCCCGACGAGGTGGCCCAAATCGGCCATTGGCAATGGCTTGATGCATCTGCGGTTCAGCCCGCCGAAGGGGGCGTTCGCTGCGGTTGCGAGTTGCCCGGGAAGATGAGGTCATTCTCACGGCAGACACCCTGTCGCCGCCCTAAGGTTCACAGGAGGCCCAAGACAATGTAGGTTTCTTGTGAAAGCATAACGGCAATAGGCGTAGATCAGAATGGCCCGACAGCTCTCACTCGAAGGTGATAAGACCTTTCTGGTTTACGCCGGCACTGGCACCGACCTGATATTCAATCATGGAGTTGAGTTACCCGGTTTCGCGTCGTTTCCATTGCTGGAAGAACCTGGCACTAGGGCAATACTGGCCGGTCAAATGCAGGCACTTGTCGATCTCGCCCGAGAAATGAATGTCGGATGCATCCTTGATGCGCCCACTTGGATGGCGAACGCCGACCGGGCAGCGCCCTTGGGGTACAATGCAGAACGGCTCAGTGAGGTGAACAAAGATGCGGTGAGTTTGATGGAGGACCTGCGCCAAGCTTCTGCTCGCGATGACGTACTGGTGTCGGCCTGCATCGGCCCGCGTTATGATCCATACGCCGACATCCCGCCGGTACCCGTCGAAGATGCACGTCAATACCACGCCGCTCAAATGCAAAGCCTGAAAGACACAAGCGTCGATCTGGTCACTGCTTATACATTCAACCGTCCATGCGAGGCAGCGGGTTGCATCCTCGCCGCCCGAGACGCTGATATGCCAATCATCATGTCTCTGGTTGTTGAGACAGACGGGCGCCTGGCAGACGGAACCAAACTTGTGGACGGCATAGACCAAATCGACGCGGCAACCGGCTCGGCGGCGCTGTTTTTTATGGTCAACTGCGCCCATCCGACCCATTTCGGCAGAGCGCTTGGCAACCACCCCCGACTTAGAGGCCTGGTGGCGAACGCTTCGAGTTGCTCGCATGCGGAACTTGACGAAGCCGATGAGCTGGACGAAGGCGATCCAATTGAACTTGGCAAACAGATTGCCTCGATTGCGCGGCAGAATCCGTCGATTCAAGTATTTGGAGGGTGCTGCGGTACCGGCATGCGCCACCTGAAATCGATGATCAGCGAATTGGCGTAGCCAACTTGGTTCAATCTGCGCGTTAACGCCGAGATCTGAGGCGATACCGAGACTTCTTTCCGCAACTTGTTAGGAGCGGCCGAATGCAATCATTGATCGCGTTCACATGCTTATCGGTATTTTCTCGTAAAGCGGACTTTTATGCATGTTGCAGCCCTTCGGGCTCTATAGGGCAGGTCCAGCCGTCGCGTAGAAAGCTCTGACCGGTCGATTTAAACGCCTTGGTTCACACTATTGCTTGTGTATCATGTCACGAAACGGTGCCGCCTTAAAGATATACACCTTCCATGGTCGCACTTCTGCGGAGTGACGTTAATGCCCGCCATCGATGATCTCTCATGGCCTGAATCTTACGTTGAGCTACTGCCGCTGATAACTGACAGGTGGTCAGTGAAGGGTGAAATTTATTTTCACCGACAACTAAGTGCCGGCAAGTCCGGTGCCCTTGTTTTTATTGTCGACATTACTTGCGACGCATTCAGCGGACAGGCCATTCTCAAATTTGACGCCCTGCCCGATCCGGAATGGAAAGAAAAGGCCGAAAACCAGCGACATCTGGAGGCGTTTGAAGCGGTTCCTGCGTTTGGATCAAAGCACCTGGCACGCATTGTCCATTCTTTGGAACACGACGGTAAGGTCGCGATCCTTTCCACCGTTGTGGCGCAAGGACTTGAATACTCTCTTCCTTGGAATGATTGCGGCTACGAGCTGGCCTTGAACGTTCTTGAGCGGCTGTCGAGAAGCCTGCTTGATGACTGGAACGTCGATTATGAAATGGCGCCCGGATTGCAGTCGCCCGGGGAACTGCTTTCCGGATGGCTCGGCTACAGACTGGACTCTGAACCAGGTCGGCTACATCACTTTCTTTCGGATGTTTGCGGTCATGACCCGAACGAACGTTGTCTGATGTTTGAAGGGCACTGGTACCCAAACCCGCTGGCTTTTGCCTACGATGAGAACCTGCCAAGCCGGTTGAGTGTAAGAGCGGCAAAGGGTCGGGTGCATGGGGACCTCCATGGTTACAATGTACTGGTTCGAGCGCACCAAAGCCGTGATCCCGATTATTTTCTGATCGATTTGGCGTTGTACGTAAACAAACAGTTTTTGTTTTACGACCACGCGTATTTCGAATTGGCATACCTGTTGGCGCGGCGCGGAAACTGCATACCTGCCCAATGGGATGCCATCCTTGATGATCTTGGCCTCTTTCATTCAAAACACCACACATTGGGGCTTTGGCAGGATGATGTCGGCATTGTCGAGTTTGTCAGATCTTTGCGGCGTGGGGCGATGAGTTGGGTTGAGCGCCACGAAAGCCATCGACTCAGTTTTATGGAAAGCCAATACTTGCTGGCCCGTGTTGCAGTGGGCCTGAATTTCGCACACAAGAACCTCAGTGTCGCTGCTCGCAGCCACGCATTCTTGTACGCAGCCCACAACCTTAAAGATTACATGACGCTCAACAATGTTGAGTGGCCCCGGCACGGACCAGTTTTCCGCTTTCCGACAGCGGAAAAAAATTTGCCCAGCAATCGAACTAAAACCGAAACACTTGCACCAAAAACAGAGCCGCCGGCCGAAAAAGACCGTCTGTTTGATCAGATGGTCACACAGCTTCCAACACCGCAAAAGCCAGTAGTCGCAGTGCTGCCTTTCGATTGCCTCAGTGGACAAAGCGACACCAATGGGTTTGTGGCGGGCATCAACCATGAACTTGTGACCGAACTGGCAAAAGTGGATTGGCTATCGGTGGTCTCTCCTACTTCAACCAAGCTCCTCAAAGATGCTTCTTTGGCCGGCGAAGAGATCGCACAACGTCTCGGGGCGCATTATTTGGTAGAGGGTAGCGTGCGCTATGACGATCAGCGCGTTCGTGTGACCGCCCATCTGGTAGACACATCAACTGGGCATGATCTTTGGGCTGATCGTCTGGACCACAAAACGGAAGATGTTTTTTCCCTCCAGGAGGAAATTGCGTCAGCCGTTGTCGGGCACATAGATTGGGAGTTGCGGTTTGACTTGCGCGAACAAGCCCGATTGAAACGTGGTGAAATCAACGTGTGGGACAGGGTTCAAAAAGCACTGTGGCATCTGTTCAAATTCACAGATGAAGATACCCAGAAAGCAAACGATATCTTAACAAGAACCATCGATATCACACCAGACTACGCGCTCGCGCACGCAGTGATGGCAAACGCCGAGCTTCGGAAACTGTTCTTCGTCCAGGTCGATGATCGGGCAGAGGCGAAGGAACGCGCGCTCTATCACGCGGAGCGCGCCGTGGCCCTGGATGAACAAAGCAGTTTCGCGCATGCCACTCTTGCCCGTGCCTACACTCAGTATAACAAACACGATACCGCGATTGCAGAGGCACAACTTGCCGTCAGTCTCAACCCAAGTGCAGCAAACGCGCATTTGGTTCTCGGATATGCACATCTGGCAAATGGGCAGGCGAAGCCTGCGTTGTCCCATTTCGAGACAGCAACCCGGTTTGGCCCATCAGGTCCATATTTCAAGGTGAAGCTGCTGGCCAAAGCTTTCTGCCTTTATGTTCTCGACAGTTTTGATCAGGCGGAAACTTGTGCGAGAACAGCGTTGGAGGGCAAATCGGTTGATCCATTCGGCCGTTATGTGTTGGCGGTAATACTGATACGACAGAAAGCTCCGGATGAAGCGAGACGAATAATCAGTCAGAGCAAAGAAAAACGCCCCGACATGACCTGTTCGCGCGTCCGTCTGGCCTTCGAAAACCTGCAAAAAAGCGATCTTGACAGATTTGTCGGAGACCTCCGGGAAGCTGGTTTGCCGGATTGAGCTTCACCTTCTGCGGACTGGCCGTGAGGCATAGAATTCCATTCAATTCGCCTTGCCCAAAATGAGGCCAGGCACAATACCGCTGGAAGCACATGTATCAATGAGGCGGATGGTCCGCAGCGGTTGGTCGATGGTGCAAACGGGTTGCGATCAAAACGCCACTAACAATCAGCACACCGCCGAAACCTTGATAGATCTGGAGATCCACGCCCTTTAGGGCTACAGCTTCGACCGTAACGAGTATCGGCACGAGATATGCAAATAGGGAGGCTGTCGACGCACCAACTTCGTTTGTGCCGAAATTAAGCAAGTGCAGATAGATAGCACCCATACCAACTCCGACGAACAGGATCGAGCCCCAGACCTGCCAAGAGTAGTCTAATGGTCGAAATGTGCCAGCTTCATGTATCACAACGAACGGCAGCAGAACGACAATGCCAACAACGAAAATCACGAACAAACCTTCGTCGGGCTTAAGATGCATGTGCCATTTCTTGAGAAGAACCAAATAAAGCCCGCGGCAAGCATTGGAGGCTATCATCAAAAGGAAAGCGAGATGCGGGTTGAAATTGATTAGATTTTCCAAGTCACCACGAAATGCAAAAACCAGCGCTCCAAAGAGTGCGATGGCGACACCCAGATACTGAACTGCCCGCAATCGTTCGTTAAGCAACAATGCCGAAAACAAGATCGTGAGCAAAGGCACACTGGTATATCCGGCGCCAAGATCTATCAGATCATTGGATTGGAGCGCTGTATATACAAACCAGGGCGTAGCCACCACGCCAATGCAAGCAAGGATTGTAGTACGAAGCCAACTGCCCTGAAAATGATGGAATGGGTTGCTCCGTCTCTTCAGAACAAGTGGTAAAACAAATATTGCTGCAATCAGGCAGCGCCAAAATGTTAATACAACCGGATGAACTTCGTTGACTGCCAGATTGCCGAACAAAAAGTTCCCGGCGCTGATCAGCATTGCAAGCAACAATGCCCCGTAAGCCAGTGCAGTTTTGTTCATTTTCATGGTTACATCAGAGCATGACCGGCTTTTGAAACAAAGCTTCAATCGATGCAGCCATTGTGTAAAAACCACCTTAAAAAACTTGCACTGCTTTGACCTCGAAGCTCGGAAAGCGGCCCAAAGGAGACCTTCAGGGTGGTTCTGTGATGCTGCGGTCGCAGCCCTCGAAACAGTTCTGTCGAATGACTGCTTTGCCTTGTTACTGGTCGGCGCCGAATCATTAGATCATCTTCTGCAGTTTCCTATCGGCGCGGATATCGGTCGTGAAATATGACCGCTTGTCCTCGGCTGTGCCTGCGGGCCGCACCACCCCTGTCGAATAGCGTTGCCTCGCCCCCCCCCGCGTTTGCCACGTGGCAGATTAGCAGGAACAGGCAGCTTCGCTGTCTGACCTGCAAATCAGCTCTGATTGTCCGAAAGGGAAGTCAGAACAAACCAAACTGTCTGCGGGAGCATAATAAGGGGGCGGCGTGTTAGTTGATGACGTAAAGGTCAAATTCAACTGATGTCCAACGTTGGGGGCGCCATCTGATGTCGAACGTTCACCTTGTTTCTGGTCCACCTGTGACGGTTGGGTCAGATTCGTGTGACGTTCAACAGGAAATGTAGAACGTCACTGATACTTGACTCAATCGATATCCAAAACCTCAACAAATCGGCCAATCACGTCATCCATTTCTGACCCAAACGTCAAGCAAATCTGACCCAGAGCGAGCAGAACCCCCTCATCGGCACTGCTAACGATAGTCGCCGAACCAGCTTGCCAAATAGCCCATTCCCGGGCTTTAAACACAAACGCTTTAATAAGGTGCCTTGGACAGCGTCATCAAAAACGCAACTAAGTCTGCAATCTCTTGCTCAGACAAATTCAATTGCGAGAGAATGGCTTCACCGTCGGCGTGCAGCCTTTCCGTATTGATTTTGCTGTAATGTCGGATCACAGCGTTCAGATCCTTTAGGCTGCCGTCATGCATGTACGGTGCGGTTTCAGCCACTCCACGCAGGCTGGGCGTGCGGAAGGTTCCAAATTCAGCGTGGCTCCGGCGTACATTTCGAACCGCCCAAGCACCTTGCTTATCCGGATCGTCATTCCAGTCGCCGTCCAGTGTATAGAGGCTTGAGAGCAAAAAGTTCAATCCACCAAACCGACCTTCGTCGACCTCGGTTTCATTCAGAAAATATGGTACACTGGCATCGTGGAACTCATTGTTGGAAAACCTCGGGCCGTTGTGGCAAAATACGCAATTCCCGCGCCCTAAAAACAGCTGAAGACCTCGCTGGGCTGCCTCAGGGTAGTAGGCAGCCGCTGGAAAATCTCGACGCTCTAAGGCATCGCGAAAATCGTCAAACTGCGTCCGGTCTGTAACCAAAATCTCCAAGTAAGCCGAAAGAGCTTTCGCGGCATTCACCAGAACAAGCTCTGGGCCCTGATTTTGGATGACGCCAAAAATAGCTTCAAAGTCATCAATGTAGGCACTTTCAGACATTGCTGTTTTTAGGCTTTCGGGGCTGTGCGCCATCTCTTGTTCTTCGATGATCGGATGCAGGCTGGCTGCCCAAAGGTTATCGCTTTTGCCACCCCACCCATACCAGCGGAGTCCGGCCAGGTTCCGCAGTGATGGAGTGTTTCGGTCCAACAGTACACGGCCGAGCGCCCGCGCCTCCGACGTTGCAAACGCCTGTTCAGGATCATGACAACTTGCACAAGAAAATGCACCGTCGACGGATAACACCGGATCGTTGAATAAGGCCTCTCCAAGCGCGATCGCTCTGGCATTGTTCGAAACCCTATTGCTTGGGTCTGACTGGAAGGATGGTGGCCACGGCCCAAAGGAAAGCGTTTGTTCAATTTCGTCTGCAGATAACAAGACCTCTGCACGCACTGCCCCTGTCAAGGCTATGAGCGCAGCTGTAACCCACAGCTTCATTTCAGCGTAATTTCTGACGAATAGAAAATTGATTGGCCATTGATGTCGACATCGACCTGCAGCTCCCACAAACCCGGCATGTGAAACAGCATATCATCAACGCGGAACGCTCCGCCGCCCAAGGCGGTAACATTGGGGGTATAGTTCATACCGTGTCGATGAGCCGGCATTATTGCATCCACATGCAATTGGCGAACAGCAGTCCCATCGCAAACTGAAACCAAAATGGAAAACGGTTGCGCCAACGGAATTTCGTCGACAGCCAGATACACCTCGGGCGCGTTTTGAGCGTCCGAATTCATGCGTTGCCCCGTCGCCTCACAAGCAACGGCCGCGCTAGACCATATAAGAAACCAAGCAGCGCAGTGGGTCATTCTGATGCCAGCAAACGTTCTGCGTTGGCATAGGCAATGTTGTCTGCGATCTGGTCCGGCAACAAATCCAACCATTCACGCGAAAAATCGGCATGAGGGCCTACGTAGTACCAACGTTCAGGTGCGAACGTGTCCGTACCAACCATGAAACGATCCGGATGGGCTTCGAAAGCCTCCTTCCAATCGGGGTCAATTCTGCCTCTTGAAGCCATGTCTGAACGAAACGCCAGGTCGGCCCAAAGCCTGGGATAGGTATCCAGCGCGTCAACAACACTCGCTGGATCATCAAAGCCAGAGTGGGCCCACAGTACCCGAGCTTCAGGCCAGGTTTCGAAGATCAGGTCAACTGCCTCTCGATCGCCGTGGTGGTGTAGAATGAGGTTCCGCTCTTTCGCCAGTGCAATCATGCGCTGGATAACCGGCGTCTTAATGTCGTCTCCGTAAGCGTGAAACTCGCCGATGGCTTCGTAGTCGTTCTTGGCCAGATTTGCTTCCAAATAGTCGATTACAGTTTCATCGTGCATCCAGGTGTTGATTTCACCGCGGCGACGGTAAGGGCGCAGTGCTGGCACGACTATATCTGGTGCTGCGGCCAACAATAGTTGAGTGCCATTGTCATCCGAGCTGGAGACCAGGGCTTTACGAACGCCCGCATCCCGAAGGATTTTGGCCACCTGTTCGGGAGGAACCAGTTTGACGGCATCGTGGCTGTAATGAATATGCGCGTCAAAGATCGGGCGCTCTTCTGCGATAGCACTACTGCAAATCAGCGCGGCACCTAATATGAAGATATGTTTCAGCACCTCAAGCCTCCTCAATATCGTTCAGACTTTGGCAAGCCTCACATCGAACTTCACGTGCAAGAAAGGTTCAGTGATCTTACCAGAAAGCTCCATGCCATCAGGAAATTCTGAAACTGGCCTTTCAACATAGGTCATCACCAGATCGTCGCGCACGCCAAACACCGTGTCTTCATCCAGATAGGGATCATCGTCGGGAAATATTTCTGTCACCAACGAGCGATAACCCGGGGCCTTAATGATGTAGTGCAAGTGCGACGGTCGCCAGGGATGGCGGCCGCAGGCGCGCAGGATATCCCCAACCGGCCCGTCAGATGGTACAGTGTATTCCACTGGCTTGACAGTGGTGAAAGCATAGCGGCCATCTGAGCCGACCGTCATCAAGCCATGAAAAGAATAGGTATCCTGTTCCTCATCCTGACTGGCGTAAAGCCCGTTTGGCGCGGTTTGCCAAATGTCGAGCTCAGCACCCGCAATCGGATTGCCCTTTGTATCCCGGATCACGCCTTCGGCCAGCAGAACCGGCCCTCCATAGTGGCGTTTCATATCGCCACCGATCGGCAGCGGGGGTGCGCCAGAGACATGGAATGGCCCCAGCACGGAGGAACTGGTCGCGTCAGGGCTGGAATGCAGCATATCCACCAAAGACGACAGGCCTAGCACATCCGAGGCCAGAACAAACTCGTGCCTGTCTTCTGTTTCTATGGCGGCGCACCCCTCAAGAAACGCTATTCCTGCGCGCCATTCGTCATGTGTCAGATTGGTCTCACGGGCAAAACCATGAAGGTGTTTGACCAGAGACCCCATGATTTCACGCATCCTTGGATCGGTATCTTTGGACAAGTACCCCATGAAAACGTCGGTGATATTGTCTGAGGTAACAGAGCGCATCTTGGCCTCCTTATATCAGGGCAAGGCTGAGGATCGGGAATTCGATCAGAATGAACAGAACGATCAGCATCACGAACGCAAAGGGAAGTGCGCCCATGAAGACGTCCATTAGCGATATGCGGTCATCGTTGATCGTGGATTTGATGACGAAACAGGATATGCCTAGCGGCGGGGTCAAAAGTCCGATTTCAGCGCCGACAACGGTGATGATACCGAACCAGATCAGCGACATATCCAGAGCTTCGGCCATGGGCAGAAACAGCGGGACAACGATCAGAATGATGGACGCCGTATCGAGTAGTGTTCCCAAAAAAAGCATCAAGAGGACGTAGAGCAGCATGATCGACCAAAAGGACGCTGAATTCCCCGCAAGCAAGTCTTGCAACTGATTGGGCAGCCCGGCCAGTCCCAGCATGCGGCTGTAAATCGAAGCTGCCGTAATCAGGAACAAAATCGCCGCTGTAATGTGACCGGTTTCCAGCAACGCTTCCCAGAACGCTCTTGGTGTCATGGACTTGCGCACAACTGCGATCACGAGCGCAACCAGTGCCCCGGCGGCACCCGCCTCGACAGCGGTTAGCCATCCTGTGTAAATGCCACCGAGCACTACCGTGATAATGAACAATGTGGGCAGGGTCTTAGATGCGATCTCGCGCCCGGACATCCATTCGGTGTCTTCGACGACCCGGCCGCCCACAAATGCAGGTGTGAAGCGGCCCATCAACCAGATCGCGCCCACATAAGCTATCGCCAGCATGATACCGGGTATTACTCCCGCCAGAAACATGTCCCCTACGGACTGTTCGGCGACAAAGGAATAGATGATCAGCATCGCCGAGGGTGGAATAATCATCCCCAAAACCGACGACCCGGCCACAACCCCAACCGCAAAACGTGGATTATATGCCTGCGCCATCATCTGCGGGACCGAGACCTTGGTGAACACTGATGCGGACGCAATGGACGACCCGGTAACGGCCGCAAACACGGCGTTTGCTCCGACGGTCGCCATTCCGATACCGCCTTTGACCTTGCGAAACCGCATGGTCATGACTTCGTAAATGTCCCTGCCTAGTCCCGCTTTTGAAACGATGAGACCCATAAAGGTAAACAGCGGGATTGTCGCGAAACTGTATTCCATCGCGCTGTCGCCCACCGCAACCTTCAGCAGGTTGAGCGCAAGCGTGAAGTTGTCCCGCATCAGCCAGATCGACACGAAGGAGACCACGCCCAAAGCAATCGGAATGTAGACACCTGCGTAGATCAAAAAGACGATGGCAATGACCGAGATCAGGCCAATCTCAATCGGCGTCATTCTGCGGCCTCGTCATGCTCGGGTGTACGGACAAGCTGCGGGCGGTCCTGCGCCGTGACGACCTTAAGCAGGAAGATCACGCAGGCAAGCGCAGTACCGCACGCGATGACCAGTTTGACCGGCCACCATGGTAATGTGAAAAGACCGGGTACTCCGAAGTAGTCCTGTGTCTCCCACATATGAAGAAATTCTGGGAAGGTTACATACGCAATCAAAGCCATAAAGATTGCCGATATGGCGTTGATGATGCGCCTCAGGCTGGCTATTAGACCCGGGCGGCGATGGTGTAGCAAGTTCAGGAACCCGTCTGAGCGGGTCAGCCGATCCACTCTGACGACGTCGGCCAACTGCAAGAAAACGATCATCACGACCGAAAACTGGACCATCTCGTAGGTCCCGCGCAGAGGGGCTGAAAACAGGCCACGCGCGATGACGTCAACATTCAGAATGACCACCAACGCAAGGACGACGAGCGTACCCAAGGCGTTGGCGGCGATTGCGAGCGAATTGGCGACCCGCGACAGGCCAGCAACTGCGGTCTTCAGCATGAAAGGCCCCTTTCGTGGATCGCCAGACAGTTATTCAGCCGTCCAGTCACGCACGCCGGTGAATCCGGCATCCTGAAGCTTGCCGAGGTAAGCGGCCAGCATTTCCGTTCCTTGTTCGCCGTTGTCATTCAGCGTCGCGGCCCATTCCTGCGCGACATTCGGCATGGCGTTTGCCCAAGCGGCACGGTCTTCGTCCGAAACCTCAACGATTGTTCCACCCGCTTCAACATACGCATCCCGCGAAGCAGCGGCGCGGTCCATCGCGATGCCGGCGACATGGTCACGGTAATCGATGGCAACCGCCGTCAACACCTCTTTGACTTCGTCCGGCAGGCTTGCCCAATAGTCTGCATTAACCGTGATGGTTTTTGAGTTCACAGCACCCAGATCGGCCTTGAGCATATACGGGGCAACTTCAGCGATCTTGAACGTCTTCGCCGCTTCGGGCCACAGCATTCCACAATCAACCAGACCCGTCTGAAGCATGTTGTAGAAATCGGTCAGCCCACCGCGCACACCTGCCGCATCCTTGATGCCTTCGAGATACCGCAGATTCAGGCCTGCTCCTGCGATTTTGCGGCCCTCAAGATCAGCAACCGAAGAAACAGGTTCCGTGCAGAAAATTTGATAGGTGTCGAGCACAACGCCCGTGGCAAGATAAACTTGGTTCTGCGCGGCAAACTCGTTCTGCATCGCAGGGTATTCGCGCGCGATTTCATCCACTGCCTTAGCCACGGCACGGGAGTCCGACGCCACGAAGGGTGTCGATCCCGAAATACCCTGGCTGGGCAGCTTAGAAGAATGAAAGATGGTTGTGACGATACCTATGTCGCCAAGGCCAAGCTGAATCCCTTCTAGAACGCCTTTCGGCTTAACGATTGAACCGCCATAGTTCTCTTGCCAGTTCATTTTATAGTTGCCGGAAACGCCCAGCCGTTTATCCACTTCTGGAATGAAGAAGTTGGTGAATTCTTTCACCCACAACGCGCGGTCGGGATAGCCATCAATTACGACGGCAGAGATGGTCTCTTCTGCCGCGACGGGCATTGCCATGACGCCTGCCAGAGCAGCGCCCATTAGGCTGCGTTTGGTCCAGTTTTTCATTTCTCTCCTCCCAGAAAGTCGGGTCTTTTTTATTTTTTTGTTTTGACCCAGTTGACGGTCAGGTCCGTGCCTGCCGCTTCAAACAGTTTTGCGATGGCGCAATACTTGGCTGTCTCCTCGCCCACGCGCGTCAGTTCCTCCTGACTGGCGGGCGTCTCACAATTCACGGTGAGTTCGATTTCCGGAAACGGAACATCGATCTCCTCCTCCATCAGCACACCACGCCGATCCAGCCTGCATTTCGCGTCGATTGTCACCGCGCCAAGATCAATTCCCAACCGGTGTGCATTCTTGTGCCCGATGACGTTCGTACAGGCGATCAAGGCTGCCATTGCGGTTTCGGTCGGAGACGGGCCAAGATTTGTTCCGCCGCGTTCGACGGGTTCGTCGACAACCACATCAAGATCGCGAATTGGGATCTCAGTACGCGCATGTGTCGGGCATTGAGCTGTCGTTCGGTAAGTCACGACAGGTTCTACTTTCATAGCCACAGCGTCACCTCCTCATGCATAAGTGCAAACCTTTTCGAATGGAAAACGTGGAAGCTTCTGGAACAGACCGGTCTCGTCTGCGTAGCCCAAATTGCAAAGAAAATTGGACTTGAGCGTCGCGCCCGCGAAGAACTCCTCGTCGACGATCTTGTTCGAAAAACCTGACATGGCGCCAACGTCCAACCCGACAGCCCGGGCCGCAATCATGAAGTACGCGCCCTGCAGAGTGCCATTTCGAAAGGCCGTGTCTGCCACGTAGTCGGGCTTGTTTTCGAACAATGGCCGACGGTCTTCGTGCGGGAAAAGAAAGGGCAGTTCCTTCCAGAAGTCCATGTCATAGGCAATGATCGCCGTGACCGGAGCATCCATCATCTTTGGCACATTCTTCGGCTTTAAAGACCTTGCAAGCCGCTCTTTCCCTTCGGGACTTTTCACGAAAATAAAGCGCGCGGGCAGCGTGTTCATGCTGGTCGCGCCGTTGATCGTGATGTCGTATATCTCTTCAAGCAACGCATCTGAAACTGGCTTGTCGGTCCACGCGTAGTGAGATCTGGACTCGCGTAAGATCAACGCAATCGCGTCATCCGACAAGCGTGGAATGCGTTCGCGCAGATCGCGGTGATCTTGCTGCGCCTTGGCGCGAAGTGCCTCCAGCTCTGCTCCGGTTGGTGCGCTCATGCTGCAGCCACCTTGGACTTGGCGTCCTTTTCGTCAATGATTGGGCTGGCGCAAATTCCGATACCTTCAATCTCGACCTCAACGGTTTCGCCGGGCTTCAACCAACGGGGATTGGGCTTTTTGGCGTGTCCGACACCAGGCGGCGTACCCAGCGCAATCAGATCCCCCGGCTCCAAAGTGGTATATTCCGAAATCGTCGCAATTACCTGCCGGACACCCCAGATCATATTGGCCGTGTTCGAGATTTGCAGGATTTCGTCACCAACACGGCTTTCGATCTTCAGACCTGACGCCCCTTCGGGCAACTCATCCGGCGTCACGGTGAAAGGACCGATCGCGCCCGTGTCATCAAAGTTTTTGCCGGGCGTCCACTGAACGGTTTTGCGCTGATAGTCCCGCAGCGAACCATCGTTGAATACAGTGTAGCCAAAGACATAATTCAGTGCGTCCTGTTCCGAGATATGGCGGCCGCGTTTTCCAACGATCAGCATAAGTTCGGCTTCGTAGTCGAGCTTCTCGGAACAGGCGGGCCGCACCATAGGTTGCCCTGCCGCCATGATCGAGTTCTTCCCGCGCATGAACAGCGTCGGATATTCCGGGATGTCATACCCGCCTTCCTTGATGTGGTCCGTGTAATTCAACCCCATGCAAATGATCGTTCCGGGAGCAGCAACGGGCAATGCCGGAGTGATGGAAGACACGGGCATACTGTCTGCCGCGTCAATTTTGCCGACAAGTGAGTCGGCCAGTTCAGGCTTGGCTATCAAACCCATCAAATCCGAACCGACGGCAGGGTCCAAAGCCGTTAGATTCACTGCGTTCTCGCCGTTTACAGCAAAAACCGCTGTGCTTTCCGAAGTCTCTCCCACCAGGTATTTCATTTTCACCATCCATGTCAGTTCGCTTGATTTTTGCCGACTATTTTGCCATATGTCAAATAATATCGATATTTTGGAGACGGCAAATGGTTGCTTGGGCAGACTACAAATCAGAAGCAAAAAGCCGCGGTGCGCTTGCTTTAGAGCTTTACGTCGCGCTGAGCACGCCAGCCAAAACGCCCGAAGATGTAAAGGCGTCACTGCCAGATCACTTGGCGTATCAGGCGCAGTTGGAACGTTCGGGGCAGCTGGCTTTTGCAGGCCCCATGTCGGATGAAACCGGCGAGCATATGCAAGGAATGGGCCTGATCATCTATCGCGCCGACAACCTTGAATCCGCCCGGAAGCTGGCCGAAGACGATCCTATGCACAAAAGCGGGGCACGTAGCTTTGTACTTCGGCGCTGGTTGATCAACGAAGGCTCGCTGAACCTTTCAGTTGGTCTATCGACTGGAACGAGTGCCTTCAGTTAAGTGCACTCAAGAGTATTTGCTGCGAAATAGGAACAGTCGGATATGGACGCCATGCTTGATACCGAGGGCAAAGAGACATCAGCCACTCATGGAGCGTATCGAAGGCTGCGCGAAATGATCCTGACCGGAGAATTACCTCCAGGTCAAAAACTCAAGATCGAACAGCTTCGCGGGCTTTTGGACACTGGCGCTAGTCCGGTTCGTGAAGCGCTTAGCCTTTTGACTTCAGACATGTTGGTCGAGCGGATTGATCAGCGCGGATTTCGGGCAGCGCCAGTCAGCAAGTGTAACTTCGAGGAAATACTTCTGTTGCGCTGCAACCTTGAGGAAACCGCGTTGCGCGCTTCCATCACCAATGCGGATGCGGCCTGGGAAGATCGGCTTGTCTTACGTCACCATCATATGAAAAAGGCCAGCCAGAACGGGGCGCGGGACTTTGAGGACGCTCACAAGGCGTTTCATATGGCCTTGTTGGACAATTCGAAACTGCCGTTGCTGCTGCGGTATTGCTCGCAACTTTATGACCTGAACATTCGCTACCGCTATCTGGCGGCCGGCGGGTCGAGCTACAAAAAGCGAGACATCGCCGCCGAACATCAGCAAATCCTGGACGCCGCATTAAATCACGACGCAGACAGCGCAACTCGGCACCTAATCGATCACTACCGCCGAACAGGTGAGTACCTTAGCAGCCAGATGGAGCCCTGAAATGCAGCGGAATTGGTTTCTGGGTGATCTACTAAACCAATTGCTAGACCGTCCCGACAATAGGCGTGGCAAGGATGACAAACGGTCCATTGCCGAGCTATGTGAGGCGCTTTTATCTGCGGAAGGTGAAGTATCAGGCTTGACGCTCGCGTCTACGATCCTTGAGCGCTACCACACCCTGAATGATGCGGAGAAACTAGACTTTTTTGTCTATTTGAATGACCAACTTGAGTTGGACGCAAATCAGCTTTCTGAAGCAGCCCGCCTCTACGCCAGTGACCAAAGTGTCAATATTTATCAAAAGCTTAGTGAAGTTTCAGAGCCACGGCGGCAAGAGTTATTGCGACGGTTGAACCAGCCGTCTGGTGCGACGCAGGAACTTGTAGCCATGCGCGTTGATCTGCTGTGCTTTCTCAAATCCAAACCGGAACTCAAGCGAACGGATATCGATTTCGTCCATTTATTGCGCAGCTGGTTCAACCGAGGCTTTCTTGTCCTCAAGCAAATCAGTTGGGACACCCCTGCCCGCGTTCTGGATAAGATCGTCGCCTATGAAGCGGTACACCAGATCAACGATCTGGACGATTTGCGGCGAAGGCTCTACCCGCCAGACCGTCGTTGTTTTGCGTTCTTCCACCCCTCGATGCCAGATGAGCCACTGATTTTTGTTGAGGTCGCTCTGACCGCTGAAATCCCGAATGCAATAGATACGCTTCTATCCGAAGCACGAGAACCGATCGAAGCCGAGCAGGCAAAGGTCGCGGCGTTCTATTCCATTTCAAACTGCCAAAAGGGTTTGGCGGGCATCAGCTTTGGGAACCTATTGATAAAGCAGGTTGTGACCGAACTTTCGCGGGAGCTTCGCGGGCTTGATACCTTTGTGACATTGTCGCCGATACCGGGGCTAAACCGGTGGCTGGCTGGTGAAACAGAAAACCCGGAACACGGGCATGCCGCCGAGGCCGTGCTTGCAGAAACAGCAACACCGCAGGACGTGCGCGCGATGGCCGCCCGATACTTGATGTTCGCCAAGCGCGAAGATGGAATGCCGCTTGACCCTGTGGCGCGCTTTCACTTGGGAAATGGTGCCGAGCTTCATGAACTGCATGCTCAGGCAGATCAGTCGCCAAACGGACGCGCCCACTCCGGAGGTGCGATGGTCAACTACCTTTACGATTTGAACAAAACAGAACGTTACCACGAAGAATTCGCGACACGTGCCACGATCCAAGCCTCGCGTTCAATTCGCGCGGCTTCAACTGCGACGCTTGTGGTAAAGCCTAGGGAAAATACAGCGTGACTAATACACTTTACGACAGTTTGTTTGCCCGCCACGAGGGCAACACGGCTCCATTCCTGCAACTCGATAATGGCCAGGTGGTCGCTTATGATGCGTTTCTGCAGCGCACCGCGCAAATCGCGCATGTCTTGCAGAACAGCGGAGTTTCCCCCGGCGGTCGCATCGTTGTGCAAGCGCCCAAGCAGGTCGACACGATTGCGCTCTATGCCGCTTCGGTTCAGGCAGGTGCTGTCTACCTGCCCCTAAACACTGCCTATACCATGGCAGAGTTGGACTATTTCATCTCTGATGCGCAACCTGCATTAATCGTTTGCGACAGCCACGACAAAGTTGAATTCGAACAATTGGCGACCCGGTCTGGTGCAAAGCTGCTGACCTTGGGTGGCGAAAATCCAAGCTTGAGCCGCGAAGCGGACGCACAGCCTTGTGTATTCGAAACCGTGGATCGCGCGCCGGACGACCTCGCGGCGCTTCTTTACACATCAGGTACCACGGGCCGGTCCAAGGGCGCGATGCTCAGCCACCGAAACCTGCTGTCCAATGCCCAAGCCCTTGTGGATTTGTGGGGTATCACCGACGCTGATCGCTTGATTCACGCGTTGCCTATCTTTCACACGCACGGGCTTTTCGTGGCGATGAACACCTCACTACTCGCCGGTTCCAAAGTGCGGCTGATGAAAAAATTCGACACCGGTATGATCTTGGAGGAATTGCCCCACTCGACCCTTCTAATGGGAGTCCCCACTTTCTATACCCGATTGCTGGCGGATGACGGTTTCACCGCAGAGATCACAGAGAACATGCGCCTGTTTGTTTCCGGCTCAGCCCCGTTGCTGGCAGAAACCCATGTGGCGTTCGAAACGCGCACCGGCCACCACATCCTTGAGCGCTACGGTATGACCGAGACGAACATGAATACCTCTAACCCTTATGGCGGTGAGCGTCGCGCGGGAACTGTTGGTATAGCCATACCCGGCACCGAGGTGATCGTAACCAACCCTGAAACTGGAGAACCGCTGCCCCAGGGCGAGGTCGGAATGATCGAAGTGCGTGGCCCCAATGTTTTTCAGGGCTATTGGCAAATGCCCGAAAAAACGGCTGAAGAGCTTCGAGAAAATGGATTTTTCATCACCGGAGATCTGGGCCAGTACAGCGAGGATGGCTACCTGTCGATTGTAGGTCGGTCAAAAGACCTGATCATCACTGGTGGTTACAACGTCTACCCCAAAGAAATTGAAGACGTTTTGAACGATGTCGATGGTGTTCAGGAATCGGCGGTCTTCGGGGTTCCCGACAACGAATTTGGAGAAGCAATTATTGCTGCTTTTGTTGCCGAGCCTGGAGCACAGCTTCAGGTGGAACAGATCGACTCGATCATCAGAAACAAACTGTCGCGATTCAAACATCCTCGCCGCTACGAACTCGTCCAGAAGTTGCCGCGAAACACTATGGGAAAAGTTCAAAAGAACGTGCTGCGCGAACGGTACGCGAACAAGGAACTGTCACCGGCGGTATCTTAGGAAGCCCATCCAGACGCTCAATCAAATCAGGACTTTCAGATCGGATACTACCCACCCTTCAGACTGCCAAACTCATCAGGAGATCCACAATGACTCGCATGACGGCAAAAGACTTCGACCAGGAACTTCTGGACCTGTATGACTTTTACGCGCACGGCAAGATCACCAAGCGCCAATTCCTGGACCGCGCAGGCAAGTTCGCGGTCGGCGGCGTGACAGCGGCCGCGCTGCTGAACATGCTCAGCCCGAACTACGCGATGGCTCAGCAAGTGTCGTTCAACGATCCCGATATCCACGCGGACTACATCACCTACCCTTCACCGAATGGAACCGGTGATGTTCGCGGCTATCTTGTCCGACCCGCAGGCGTTGAAGAGCCCCTGCCCGCGGTATTGGTAATCCACGAAAACCGCGGCCTTAACCCCTACATCGAAGATGTGGCGCGACGCTTGGCGAAAGCAGGCTTTATGGCTCTGGCTCCAGACGGTCTGACGTCGGTTGGCGGATACCCAGGCAACGATGCTGATGGGCGCGAGCTTCAAAAGACGGTCGATCGGGTCGAGCTGATGAATGATTTCTTCAATGGCTTTGAATACCTATTGAACCGAGAAGACTGCACCGGGAAGGTTGGCGCTGTGGGTTTCTGCTATGGCGGTGGTGTGGTCAGCGCAATTGCCGTAGCTTACCCCGAATTGGCCGCGGGCGTGCCATTCTATGGTCGCCAGCCAGCAGTTGAGGATGTGGCCAAAATTCAGGCACCGTTGCTGATTCAGATGGGAGAGCTTGATGAGCGCATCAACGCAGGTTGGCCGGATTTTGAAGCCGCCCTGCAATCCAACGGAAAGGTTTACGAGGCCTACATCTACGAAAATGCCAACCACGGTTTTCATAATGACAGCACGCCTCGTTACGACGAGGAAATGGCAAACCTAGCTTGGGACCGCACCATTGATTGGTTCAACACTTACCTGAAGTAACTACAGTATACAGCGAAGCGAGCATTGTGTTTTCCTCGCTTCGTCGCAACCCACAGTTTACCGGGGCCAAGTCATTTGAAACCCCAGTATTCTATTTCTCATGATCAGATTGATAGACAGGAACTCTTGGCTAAAAGGCTTGGGTGCAAAGAACATCTGATTTGAGCCCCAAGGCAGCAGTCTCAAATTCAATGAATCACTTTGACCGCTTTAAACGGATGGCAATCCCAAACAGATTAGAATTGCGAGCTATTTCGCAATACCGTTAGCATCGCGGAGAAAACGCGAAGTGTCTGGGTCAATCCAGGGTAGGTCAAAACTGCACCTCCGAAATCGGGGCTAAAGATCACCTTTTGTCGAATGAGCTGTCAGGTGCTCCGACCAAACAGTTGAAGCGAAAAAAGCAGAAGCTTTCTCGAGGATTTCATTTTCCAGCTTCAAACGTTTGTTTTCCTTCCGCAGACGGTCCAGCTCCGCCGCATCCGCCTGCTGCCTGCGCAGTGCCGCCATTGATCCTGCCGCTTCGATCTCCAAGCGCCACGTCTTCAATTGCGAGCTCGTCACACCCAGTTCCTTGGCCACGCCGGTTTGTGTTGCACCAGGCTCATAAAGCCGACCAACAGCTGCGGCTTTGAATTCATCTGTAAACGTTCGTCTCGATTGTCCCATTCCATGCTCCTTTCTTGGACAGGGGTACTTTACCCCGGTGTCCGGGAACAGGAACGAAGGTCATTCATCTAGTTAGCCGCGCAGTGTATAAATGGCGCCTATGCCCGCTGGGCAGCGGCGTTCCCATCTTTGCGTATGCGGGGTATTTTGTGCTGCGAATGCGCGCAGCACAAAACTTCAATGGCTGCGTTGGGCTCTCTACCGACATTAGATCGGTCGCAGCATGTTCGCCTGTCACGTAGCAGCGCTCCAGCAAGGACGGCCCATTCCCGCCGTCCATCGGGATTGTCAACGCCGCAATGCAGCTTCCCCAAGCAGACCTTAGTTTTCAGACTACAGTCATCACCCAGCTCAACTATTACCTATCGCTCCGGCGTCACAGCACCACACTTTCTGGCAGCAATCAAAGTGGCTTTTCGCCTCAATGGTGGCGCAGGCGTTTCAAACCGATATCTTAACCGTTGTGGTACCAGTAGATTGGCCACATTTTCCGCGAAGAAAGAGGGTGTCAGACGAGGGATCATTTGAAAAACGCTGTAAATAGCGATTTAGTTCAAATTCCTGTCACCGTGCAACTGGCCGACCGGCTGTTAGGAAACCGCCAGCAAATCACTTTTCCGTTGTGCGTCCCTGATAAGGGCAGCAAGCCGATAGAAACCATGAGCCATCTTGGTATAGGGCGTCAGAAGGAAGAACGTCAGTACCGAACCAAGATGGATGGCAAGCAGTGCAGGCATCAATGCTGTTGAACTGAGGGCGTATAGAACAAGTCCACTCAGCCCAACAAACCCGAGCAGCAGGATAAAACCGATATCACCTCCCCAGGCCGTGGGGTCACCGAGATCGCGGTCGGACTTTTGTTTGAGGTACACCATGGAACCGCAACCCAACGTCAGCAAAACACCCCCTGAAATCCCGAACAGTTTGGGCAAAGACCAGAACCCGTAGGGTGCGTGCAGTCCAAAGCCGTAATGCATAACCGTCGCGACCGAGGTTGAAGCAAAGCACAGCAGGAAGCCATACATAATGGCTTGATGAATGTGACGTCGAGCCTGGCTAAATCGGTCTTCGTCCTCGAAATTACAGCCCTCACCGTGCCCTGCGGCGAGGTCCTGCATCTTACCGGTGCGTTTGAAAGCAGCGGTCACGTCAGCCATTTGGATGGGTTTGCCGCCAACATCGATCCAGTAGCGCCTCAGGCTGATGGCAGTACTAAAGAGTGGCAACAGGAAGGCAGGGGCAAAGATCGCGACCATCGCATTATGCGAAAGGACACCATAGAAACCCTCCCCTCCGCTCGACCCAATGGTGCGAATGACCCAGAACAGCAGAGCAAATCCAATCACAAGCGCCAAGGCGATGGCTCCACCATGCGTGTGAAACCGGCGCGCCAGAGGTTGCGGCCAGGCGAAGCTTTCCCAGCTGCCCCGTCGAACCTCGGCCAAAACTTTGGGTAGGTTGAGGTCGAACTCGTGCGGTGCTGTGTACTGGCAAGCGTAATAGCACCCCCGGCAGTTGTGGCAGAGGTTTGCCAGTTGCGTGATATCGCTGTCTAAGAACGCACGTTCCGCATGCAAGGATGGGAAGACTGAGCAGTAGCCTTCGCAATAGCGGCACGCGTTGCAGATTTCGGCCTGACGGCGGGCTTCCTGGATCAATTCAGTTTGCATAAGTGGCGGCCTCACGTCCTGCGATGCGTCCGAAGACGGTTCCGATGGTCATGCCGAAACCCGCCAGATAGCCCTGCCCAAGGATCGACCCGGCCATGGTTTCTCCGGCAGCCCAAAGGTTTTTGATTTTACCGTCACGGGTCGAACACTGGGCCGTATCGTCGACTTTCAGGCCCAGATACGTGAACGTCACACCGGTGCGTAACGAGTACCCGTAGAAAGGCGGTTCAGTAATCGGGCGAGCCCAGTTAGTCTTGGGCGGTGTCAAACCAGAGGTCATTGCGCCATCCAATTCGGTCGGGTGAAACCCGCTGGTATCACCGCACGCGGTATTGAACGCGGCGACGGTCGCCGTCAGCTTGTCGGCTGGCAGATCCATCATCCCGGCCAGTTCTTCCAATGTGTCCGCCTTGAGCGGTGGAAACACTGACGGCATGAACAAATTCAGCGATTTAGCATCGATGATCACATACCCCACCTGATCCGGTTGGGCGGCCACCAGACGTCCCCAGATCGCATAGCGTTTGGGCCAGACGTCTTCGCCTTCATCATAGAACCGTTCTGCGTTCTTGTTCACGACGATTGAAAACGGAACGCAATCCAGACGAGTGACGATCCCGCCATCGAATTTCGGCGCACGCCCGTCGATGGCAACGGCGTGGCATTGGGTCGGATCGCCGACACGCTCAATGCCTTGATCCAGAAGGTTGGCCAACACTACACCTCGATTGTAGGGAGTACCCCGGATCAGGAAGTTCTTTGCAGGTTCGCCCCATGCGCGGGTGAGCCAATCAGTGTCGGCCTGAAACCCGCCCGAGGCGACAATCACGGCTTTGGGAGTAATGCGATGTTCTTGACCTTCATAGGTGAAATCCACCCATTCGATCTGATCACCATTCAGCTCCAGATGCGTGACTGCGGCTTCGTATCGGACGTCGATCCCCAATCCGGCGGCTGTCCGGTAATAGGCATTCACCAGAGATTTGCCGCCCCCCATGAAAAACGCATTGGTCCGGGCAAGGGACAATGTACCTGAAAGAGACGGTTGGAACCGGACCCCGTGCTCTTCCATCCAGGGCAAACATTCTTCCGAGGTTCGGATCACCAAGCGGGCCAGATGTTCGTCAGTCCTGCCACCCGTGACTTTCAGCAGGTCGGACAGGTACTCATCCTCGCTGTATTCCTCGATCAACGGACCTAAAGGACCGGTGTGCATACAGCGAAAGTTGCGTGTGTGGCGTGAGTTTCCCCCGCGATACGGTTTTGGCGCGGTTTCTAGGATCAGGACTCTCGCGCCTGCTTCGGCCGCGGTCATTGCCGCACATAGGGCCGCGTTCCCACCACCGATCACCGCGATATCATAAGCTTCCATTTGGGTGGCCATGTGCCGTGTTCCTACTGGCTTTGATCGCTTGTGCGGTCACGTTCCTGCAGCGCGCGGATACGCATGCGTTGGGCTGCCTGGATATGAGCGCGCATTTCCGTTTCTGCTGCGGCACCGTCGCGCGATTTCAGGGCGGTCATGATCCGCCGATGTTCAGTCACCGCCGTTTCTGCCCGATTACTGTCCAACAATTGTGATGGGCCAAGGATCAGCAGCGCCTTGTGCAGGGACAGCATGGATTTTGTCAGAAACCGGTTCTTGGCTGCATCCAGCAAAGTGGCGTGAAAAATCCGGTTGATCCGGGCTGCGTCCGGACCCGTACCGGCCTCGGCCAGTCGATCATTCAAAACCTCCAGCTCATCAAGTTCAACGTCCGAAGCCGCACGCGCTGCCAATCGAGCCGCTGTGCCTTCAAGCACGGCGCGCATCTCATAAAGCTCCATAACTTCGGCGTAATCGAGGCTGCGGACCGTTGCGCCCAGCCTTGGCACATGAGTGACCAGCCCGTCCGCCTCAAGCTGCCGGATCGCTTCGCGGATCGGCGTCCGGCTGACACCCAACCGTTCGGACAATTCAATTTCCCTCAGGCGGTCGCCGGGAAAAAGGGTTCCTTCGCGAATCTCGTTCAATAGGCGCTGATAGGCGGAATTGCCTTGTGGGCCGGGTTGTATTGGGTCGTCCTGGATGGTCATAACGCTCACGCTTGCATATTGCGTCCATTTGAATACATTTGGATACAAACTGAGTCAATAACCCCGGAAGCCAAGATTTGCCCAGCTCGGACAACCAACCAGCTATGCTGAAAAAAAGGTCAATGACACTTGGCCTTGCGACACTTGGCACGCTAATCTTCTGGGCGTTAGATCTGCCGTTGCCGTTTCTGTTCGGCCCCATGACAGCATGCCTGATTGCAGCTCTGGCCCATGCGCCGCTGGCAGGGTTCGGACGGATCTCGGTCGCGGCCAGAACCATTCTGGGCGTCGCGGTTGGCGCATCGATCACACCCAGCCTATTTGCCGAACTGCCGAAAATGGCAGCGTCGATCATGCTGATCCCGTTCTTCATCATCCTAATCGCATTGATCGGCGTGCCGTTTTTTCGCAAGGTCTGGGGCTTCGACGACAAGACAGCGTTTTACGCCGCCATGCCCGGTGGTCTGCAAGACATGATCATATTCGGCACCGAGGCCGGGGCTGATCCGAGAACACTGTCGCTGATCCACGGAACACGCGTGTTGATTATCGTGACACTGGCACCACTGTTTCTAACGATTATTTACGATGCCGAACTCACTAACCCCATTGGACAGCCCGTCAGCGATCTGCCGGTTAACGAACTTCTGCTCATGGCGTTAGCAGCCTTTGTCGGATGGAAAGGCGGTGAAAGAATTGGACTGTTCGGAGCATCCATCCTTGGGCCGATGATCCTGACGACCGCATTGTCTCTGGGTGATTTCATCCATGCGCGGCCACCCCGCGAAGCTATTCTGGCTGCCCAGTTCTTCATCGGATGCGGGATAGGCGTAAAATTTGTTGGCGTGACATGGGCTGAACTACGTCGAGTCGTCGCTGCTGGCGTCGCCTACGTAATTATTCTCGCCATTCTGGCTGCCGGATTCACGGCTGTCGTTACCACACTCGGCTTGGGTCAACCGCTCGAAGCGTTTCTTGCGTTTGCGCCCGGAGGTCAGGCTGAAATGACCGTTCTTGCCATCGTCTCAGGCGCTGATCTGGGATTTGTCATCACCCATCACCTGACACGGATTGTGCTGGTGATCATCGGCGCGCCTATCGCAGCCGGTCTTATTCTGCGTTGGTCCAAACCTTGGGATTGATCATATGGATCGGAGCGCCCTCGGTATAAGCGTTTACCTGATCGAAGATATCCGCAAACTGCAGGTCGAACTCATCCTCCGTCACAAAGCCAATATGCGGCGTCGCGATCAGGTTCGGATGTGACAGTAGCGGGTCACTTGGGTCGGTCAGTGGTTCGGTATCAAAAACATCAATGGCCGCTTTCCCCGGTCGACCAGTGTTGAGCCCCTCAAGCAGTGCACCCGGTGCAATAAGCCCCGCCCGCGACGTGTTCACAAACAACGACCCCGACTGCATCGCGGCAAAGTCTGATGCCTGGATCGCTCCACGCGTGTCCGGTTTCAGGCGGACATGAACCGACACCACATCGCTGTCGGCAAAGAACGCTTCCCGACTGGACGCGACATTGACACCGTCCGCCCTCGCCCGTGCACGACCTTCTTCGGACGACCACCAGATGACGTTCATACCAAATGCCTCGGCATAGCCTGCTACTGCCCGAGCGATACGACCGTAGCCATAAAGACCCAGCCGGCGCCCGCGCAGCGTCTTACCCACCCCAGCCTGCCAGTGTCCTGCTTTGACCGACGCCAACTGAGCCGGAAGATCGCGCATTCCGGCCATGATCAAAGCCCAGGTCAATTCTGCTGCGGCATAAGACGGAGTGCCGCCGTGCATGTTCGAACATAAAAGTACACTGTGATCAGAACATGCCTGCACATCGACGTGGGGATATACGCTGCGCTGACTGATTAGCCGCAAGTTAGGCAGCTTCTCAAGCAACGCTCGGGTAATCTTGGTACGCTCTCGGAACAGAACCACAGCATCGGCATCCTGCAACCGCGTTGCCAACACGCCGATATCTTCAACGTGATCCGTCCAAACCGTCACCTCATGATCCGCAAGCCTTGCAAAACAAGGCAGGCCGCGTAGCGTGTCGAACCAGTCATCCAGAATGTGAACTTTCATCGACTTTCAATGCCTTGCCCGGTTTCCAGTTTTCTTGGCGTCGGAACAAAATGCGGGACCTCAAGCGCCGCGAGCGCATTGCGAACACGTTGGCTCTGATCCAACAAATGATTGAATTGTTCATCGCAGCCAGCGATCGGCGTCGGATAATCCGCCATATCCTGCCGCAATGCAGTCTGCGCCAATTTGAGTTCCTGCCGGGCAATATCGAGGCATTCAGAGTAGTCATTCATCGTGACATCTCCCAGTATGTATACCATAGTATACTAGTTGATTTATGCCTGTTCAACTCCCATCCCACACAGATTGCGGTACATAGATTTTGCCATCCGCCAGCTTGCGCGCTGTTCGCACCAATCCCGCCGCATTGAGCGTGAAACCATCTTCTCTGGAAAAATCCACCAGAACATCGATTTTACCCGAAGCGTGCTCAAGGACGACTTCAGCAGGCCCGGACGCGGCTCGTTCCAATGACCCATCCGCAACAGTTCCCGGCGTCAACGCGCAGGAGGCCATGCATTGCGCCCCTGTTACCGCCATCGTCGGATGTGTATTCCACGGCATGAAATACCTGACCGAAAGTGTGCCCCCGTCCCGAGCAGGTGCAAGTATGCCGAATTTTGGGGTCACGGACTGGGACACATCCCCCATTCCCATCAACCGCCCCGCTTCAATCCGAACGGCCTCCATCCGCTCAAAGAACGCACGATTGCTGTCCAGTTCCTCCGCGCTTTCGTATCCGGTAAGGCCAAAATCAGAAGCCCGCGCAATGGCCATCGGCATCGCGACGTCCATGCAAGTAAGCTCGATACCCTGTACCGAGTCGCGCAGATGACCAGTGGGCAGGAACGCGCCAGTGGATGAACCAACAACACCCATGAAGCTTAGCCGCACCGGTGCGGCACGCCCCGGCACACCCGCTATTTCCGCATCTCCCTGATAGGTTAGTTCGCCGCCAGGTGTCGGCACCTTAGCCACCACCTGCGCTCCGGTGTTGACAGCGCGAATGCGGATTTCGGTTTCATCGCCCCGCGGCTGGACCAAACCCATTTCGATTGCTGCAGGGCCGACGCCGGACAGGATGTTCCCGCAGGTGGGTTTGAAATCGACCAGCTTTTCCTCAACCGAAACCTGGGCGAAGAAGTAATCGATATCTGCCCAGTTTTCGTTACTGGCCGACAGCATCGCAACCTTGGTCGTGACGGCCGCGCCGCCGCCTATCCCGTCGATATTCAACGGGTGTCCAGCGCCAACCGCAGCGACCAGAACGTCAGCCAGGGTTTCCAGATCCTCCGGCAAGTCAGAGCGTCGGAAGTAGGGGCCGCGAGACGTGCCACCCCGCATGAAAATGAACGGAATTGCGGTTTGGGTCATGGCGCGCCCCTTCGGTTTTCGCGCACGCCTGCGACGGCGGGCCTCATTTCAGCGGCCATGGCAGATAAACCATATCCTGCAGCAAACCCGGCGGGAAATCGCGGTTCAAGGCACCTGCCATGACGCACATGATACCGATGCCACAGGCTGTCAGGACAAAAGTCATCTGCCAACTGGACCCGGCCCGGACGCGCAGGAACGCAATCAAGAACCCGATCAGCGCAAGGATAAAGCCCACAACCCAGGTCGCCGCGATCAGGCTGGCGAACCATGCGAGCGTGGACCACAGCCCATGAGGCGCGCTGGCGTCCTCACCCGCAACTTCCTTGTCGGCAAAGATCGCATCGCCCTCGGGGCGGCGCATCATCTGGATCAGCAGAACGACACAACAAAACAGCGACACATACCCAATCACAAGAGGGATGATCTTGTCGGTCATATTGTAGTCGGGGATGATATTGGCGTTGATCAAGGCAACGACCAGATAGGCCATGATCGCCAGCAGGAAGATCAACGGTGCGCGTTTGCTGCCGGACTGAACATCGCCCTCGGCCATGATCATCTTGGCCTGACGGATACCCAGAATGATTGAGACAATCGTGACCACGATCAGAATGATCACAATGGGGCTGAAAACATATTCCATACCTTCGCCAAAGCTTTTGCGGAAGCGGAACGAAGCGATCTGGAATGCCTGGTTGGTAAACTTTTCAACCGGGTTCGACAGCACGAAGCCGATCAGGAACGCCGGGCGCGACCAGTCGAAGCGGCGCAGGAAGATACCGATCAGGCCGATCACGAACAGGGCCAACAAGTCTTCGAAGTTCTGACCTGACTGAAAAGCCGCAAAGCTGATCAGCATAAACAGAAACGGTGCCAGATAGGTAAACCGGATCGTGGTAAGTTTGGCGATGCCGCCCGAGGCAGCGATACACAGAATGGTGCCCACGACATTTGCCAGCGCCAGCAGCCAGACGATCGAATACGTGATATCCAGATTGTCCTGCAACATGCTGGGGCCAACTTCGATATCACCTGATCCCAGCAAGGCAACAGCTCCGATGAAAATTGCCATAGACCCGGATCCGGGGATGCCAAACAGCAGCGTTGGCACCAGACCACCACCCTCTTTTGCATTGTTCGAACTTTCCGGTCCTATGACGCCGCGCACTTCGCCCTTGCCGAAGTTGCTCTTGTTCTTGGTTGTCTGAAGGGCATGGCCATAGGCGATCCAGTCAACAACCGAGCCCCCAAGTCCGGGGATAACGCCTACGATCACACCGATGATTGAGCAGCGGACCGAAAGCCAGATGTTGGCGAACCAGTCCTTGACTCCATCCAGCCAACCGGCCCCCAACGAAGCTCCCTTGGCAATCGGCTGATCCTGACGGAGCAAGGAAACGATTTCAGGGACGGCAAAAATACCCAAGCCGACAATGACCAGCTTCAGGCCATCGGTCAGGTAGGGAATGTCATAGGTGGCCATACGCAGCGAGCCACCGGCATCTGCCTCGCCGATGGTGCCGACCATCAGACCGAGCCCAGCGGCGGCAACGCCTTTCAACGGGATGCGCCCTGCCAAAATAGCCACCATCGAAAGGCCAAGGATGGTGATCATTAGCATCTCGGGAAGGCCGAAGGCCAAAACGATTGGCCGTGCGATCAGAATGAACATGGTCAGGAAGGTCGCGCCGACCAAACCCCCGAACAGGGATGAGGCAAAGGCCGCAGACAACGCGCGCGCTGCCTCGCCCTTTTTCGCCATCGGGAAGCCGTCAAGCACAGTTGCCTGCGAGGCCGAACTGCCAGGAATTCCCATCAGGACCGAGGCAAATGTGTCAGAGGTCGGCACGACGGCGACCATTCCGATCATCAGTGCCAGACCAAGGATCGGGTCCATGCCGAACATGAAAGGCAGCAAAAGCGACAGGCCGGCGATGCCGCCGAGCCCGGGAAATACTCCCACGGCCAGTCCCATGACAACGCCGAGCACAAGATAGCCCAGAACGATAGGTTGCAGGATCAGAGCCCACGCATCACCAAGCGCAGGAAGAGCTGTGGCGAAAACCTCCATAGCGGCCGCCTTTCATTCAATTTTTTAAAAAATTCAGATGGCGCGACCCTCGTGTGGGAGGGCACGCGCTGTGAAAGGCTGGCTTAGTTCAGCTCCACGCCGTAGGAATCTTTTAGCCAGTTCAGGACATACTGCTTGGCGTTGTCATCCACACTCGTTGCAGTTTGCAAGGCGGCTTTGGAGTCGTCTCCGACAAACACAGGGTACTTGCCAACTCGCTTGGACGAGATATCGGCAAAATCCGCACGCTCAGTGACAGCTTGGAAGGCTGCTGTGTACGTGTCGACGACATCCTGCGGGGTATCACCCGGCAAGAAGGCCAGTTTCTGAACCGGGAAACCCGCAACAAAGAAGGCTTTCCACGCATCCCACGCCTCACCGCTGGTTTTACAGCTATCGGTGGCTTCGCAAACCTCTTTGAAGGTCGGGATATCCGGGAACGTCGGGTCGCGCACGATGTTGCCATCCGCGTCCAGCGCACCCCAGGTCATCATCGGAACAGCCTGACCGGCCTCGACCAACGGCGCCGAACCGCCCAGATAGCCAGAGGAGGTTTGATAATCGATGTTAGCCTCGCCACGTTCGAACATAAGGCGGCCATCACCGCGACCCTTAATGCCAAAGACCGGTTCAACATCCATGCCCAGCATCTGCCACGCCAGTAGCGGTACTAGGTCCAGCCGGGTGGCCCCTTGAGAACCATAAATGAAGCTTGTGTCTTTCAGGGAGTTTGCAGAACCGTCGAATTTGGCTCCATCCTCCGCGTTTAGATAGGCGACACCCCCGGTGCCTGATGCCATGACTGGAATCCAGTCGTTGTATTCATAACGCACGCGCGGATCGTTCAGAAGATACGGAAACTGAGTTGAACCGGATGTGCCGAACAAAAGCGTGCCATCGTCGTGCTCTTGTTCCTGAAACCAGTTGGCGCCTTTGGTCGAGCCTGCACCCGGCATGAACTTCACCACAACCGTTGGCTGGCCGGGCAGCGCTTCGGATAGAAGCGGTGCAAAGAAGTTGGCCCATTTGGCCGAACCGCCCGTTTCCGAGAACGGGATGACCCACTCAATAGTCTTGCCCGAGAAATCGACTTCGGCGGCGACAGGCGCAGCCATCCCGGCGGCGGCAATCAGCCCCACGACGGCGCGACGGGTGAAGTTGGAAATGGCCATTGGTTCCTCCCTGTTGACCAGACAACCACGTCAGCGCCCTCCGCGCCACCGTGATCGCAAATAGAACTGCGGGGTTGATTCCCCCTCCCATCTGGCAATCATGGAACGCCAACCTTGCGCGAAACTTGCAGGAGACCCGATGCGGATCGTCATCGTCGAGGATAATGAGCCACTTGCCAACGCGATTGCATATCGCCTGCGTGATCGCGGCCATGCGGCTGATGTGCTGACCGATGGCGACGAGGCTGACGTCTATTTGGAACAGGAAGGTGCAGACTTGATCGTTCTGGATATCAACTTACCAGGCCGGTCCGGGCTTGAAATCCTGAAATCCTTGCGCAGTCGCGGAGATGGTGCGCCGGTGATCCTGCTGACCGCCAGGTCAGAGACAAGCGACCGTGTCTTGGGCCTGGATTTGGGTGCTGACGATTATCTGGTCAAACCATTCGAGATGGATGAGTTAGAAGCCCGCATTCGGGCACTTTCGCGTCGAAAGGATCTCGACTACGGCGCGCGCGAAACCATCGGTGGGTTGGAATTCGATCGCTCTGCACGACAGGTCACCGTTCACGGAGAGGTAATGGACGTGCCACGCCGGGAATTGGCCGTGCTTGAATGCCTGCTGGAACGCCGAGGCAGGATTGTCCCCAAAAGCCAACTGACCGACTACGTCTATGGCGTCGGGGCGGATGTCGAGGACTCTGCCGTAGAACCGCATGTGTCGCGGTTGCGAAAACGGCTTCAGGATCTGGGCATCAGGATTAAAACGGCCCGCGGGCTTGGCTATTTGCTTGAGGTGCAGAAGTGATCCCGCACCGATCACTTAGGCTCAGGTTGTTCCTGCTGATCCTCACGCCTTTGGTTTTGCTTTCATTTCTGCTTGGGTTTTGGCGTTTTACCATCGCTCAAAAAACGGCGCAGGAGCTCTTTGACGAGAGCTTACTGTCTGCGGGTCTCGCTATTTCACGGGACGTGGCTATCTCGGGTGGCGACGCGTTGTTGCCCTCTACGCGCAGTATGATCCGCGAAGCATCCGGTGGAGAGATTTTCTATCACGTGACTGGTCCAGGCGGCAGCTATGTCACTGGGTACGCATACCCACCAACATCTACTGCATCATCCCAGCAAGACCCTTACAAACCACTTTTTTTTGAATCTGTGCACCGGGAGGTGCCAGTCCGGGTTCTCAGAATGACCGAGCGCGTCACTTTGGAAAATCTGGTGGGAGACGCGACTGTAACTGTGTGGCAGCTCATGGCCGACCGAAACGCATTTGCAAATCAGTTATCGATCCGCGCCGCAATTCTGATGGGCATTTTGTTGACGACACTTGCCTTTGTCGTTTGGTTCGGCGTTGCCCGCGGTCTACGGCCGTTGCTCGATTTACAGGAAGCGATTGCACTGAGATCGCCAGACGACCTCAGCAAAATCAAACGCCCGGTTCCGGTCGAAGTCCACGGCATCGTCAAAACCCTGAATCGGCTTTTTGCGCAGGTGGAGCACAGTATCAACGCCCACCAGACCTTCATTTCCGAGGCGGCGCATCAGTTGCGAAACCCGGCAGCAGCCGTACAATCCATGGCTGAAGCACTTCAGGAGGCTAAAACGGATGAGGACCGGAGCAAGCGTATGTCGGAGCTTGTGATTGCGGCGAAAAACTCTGCAACTGTCGCCGAACAACTGTTGTCGCTTGAAAGGCTCAGGCAACCGACGCACCAAGATCAAAAGGATGAGATTGATATCCGCTCGGTTGTAGAAGAGGCCTGCACGGAGATGGGTGTTCACATCCTCGCGAAGGGTATCGAATTTGATGTCACGATGCCCGAAGCATCGATCATGGTGTCCGGTGATCGGGTATTTCTAACTGAGGCAATAAAGAACCTGCTGGATAATGCGGTAAAGCACGGCGGCGCTAAGTTAAATAGAATTTCAGTTGTGCTGCAGTGTGACGGCGGCTCCGTCAGTTTAACAGTGGCCGATGACGGAGCGGGTCTTTCGCCTGACCAAAGCGAAGCAGCGTTCGCTCGATTTTCGCAACTGGAACACTCCGAAGGTAGCGGATTAGGCTTGTCAATCGTCTCTGCCGTGGCGCACCGCCACGGAGGGTTAATCTCTATAAACCGGGTCGAAAGAGGAGCGAGCATTACACTTGAGCTTCCGATAGCCCTGTAAATCGTTTTGGATTTTATTGACGATTCCGAAACCTGTCCCAGCCATAAAACTTTTTCGCAAGCGTAGTAAAATTCTGCTTCCACGCCTGCCAAGCGATCCTGCGGCGTCAACTGAAGTTATCTTTGGGCTCTTTGCAGACCTCAGGTGCAGCGCGACATCCCGTGCTACCTTGTGATGTCAACGTCGGGTTGTCGCATCGGGAGGGCATTGTGGATCGGAGGATCAGTCATGGAAACACCCAACCTACCTGCCATTCGCGCGCTTCGCCCCGGTTGGAACAAAGGTCGAATTGTCGGCCAGAAGCGCCCGTTGAAGCCAAAACATGTCTGGGCGATCCGAGTTCGTCTGGAACTCGCTGAGACCCATCGAGACCTCGCGCTTTTCAATATGGCGATCGACAGCAAATTACGCGGTTGCGATCTCGTTCGCATGCAAGTCGTCGATGTGATGGCTTCTGGTCAAATCAAAGAGCGTGCATCTGTCCCACAGAGCAAGACACAGAAACCTGCCCGGTTCGAAATTTCAGAAGGCACACGTGCATCCGTTGCGAAGTGGATGAAAGACCCGTTGATGGTCGGTTCCGAATATCTTTCGTCGGGCCGCTTTCATGAGCGCCTCCACATCTCAACACGTCAATATGCCCGGATTGTTCGGGACTGGGTAACGTCGATTGGCCTCGAAGCAACTGCCTATGGCACTCATCCGCGTTCGCCACGTGGCAGATCAGCAGGAACAGGCGCCTTCGGCGTCTGATCTGCAAATCAGCCCTGATTTTCCCAAAAGGGAAGTCAGGATCATGGAAATCGGTCTAGGGGCTGGATGAAGGAAGTGAGGCGAAAATGGCAACGTTCTGTCGCTGGTGGCAGAACTATGTGTCGCCTGACAACAGGAAATGTGGAACGTCACTGATATTTGACTCAATCGACAGACAAAACCCCAATAAATCGGCCAATCACGTCATTCATTTCTGACCCAATCGTCAAGCATTTCTGACCCAACACAAAAAACGCCCTCTATTCGTGGCCACGGCCCGTGTCTCAGAACAGCCCAACTCCGCTATTTTGAACTTAGGTTGCCCGCGCACGCAGCATTAGATTTTCTGCCAGATGCGCTTTTGGTGAACATAGTGATCAAATGGTGGGCACCTATGCTTGCCTTATACCAACCAAATCGGAGTAGGAACGCTCGCCGCGAGTGATTTGCCGTTCGAGGGTGTTCTTTGCAGCTTTTACTTTACCTTCACTCAGAAGCGCCGTGATCGTTTGATGCTCCTGGAACGACTTCTTCGTTCGATCAGAACGCTTGGACAGATGAGTCCGCATGGTTTGGACGATGTCGCCGACTTTTTGGTAACCATCTCTCAAATAGCTGTTTTCGCAGTACCTGAAAAAGGCGTGGTGAAATTCTGCATCTAGTTCCAAGTACTGCTCGAATTCATCTGCTTCCCGCGCTTCAGACATCTTCGATACAGTATCTGCAAGTTCATCAAGCAGAGCGTTACTATTTTTTTTGATTGCCTGCTCCATAGCAGCAGATTCGAGGATGAGTCTGTATTGGCAAAGCTGCACCACATCCTCTTGAGAAAGAGAAAATACAAAGGCCCCGCGGTGTGGAAAAATCTGAACAAGCCCCTGAAGGTTCAATGCCGCTAAAGCCTCGCGAATCGGAGTTTTACTGATGCCCATGGCATTAGACAACTTCACTTCCGGCAGCGCTTCACCAAGCCGGAACGTGCCTTTGATAATACCTTTTCGGATATGGTCTTCGGCTGTTTTACTCAACGAATCCGGTCTCTTAATCTGCAGTATCTCGCTCATATTCTCTCCGCCCTTGTTCGCCTTCCGAACACAATAACACATGTATGCTTGATTTCTACATTATATCTGATATCTCAGATAGTAGTTGAGAAGAAAACCGAATCCTTGGGAGGATACCTTGTTCAAGAAATCAACACTCGCACTAGGCGTCGTCATGTCTGCAGGGCTTGCCTTTGCAGCATCCGCTGAAACAGTCATTAAGGTCGGGCATGGCGCTGCGGAAGCGTTTCACATGCATCGCGCCCTTCTGAAGTTTGAAGAACTGGTCGAAGCCGGCTCGAATGGTGAGATTGACGTCCAGATCTTCCCTTCTTCGCAGATGGGCCCTGATCGTGAGATGATCGAAGGTGTTCAAACCGGCGTTCTTGAAATGGCCATTCCGCCGTCTTCTTTCTTCGCAGGCTGGGATCCGGCTTTTGCGGTGATCGAGCTTCCCTACATGTATGCCTCCAAGGACATCGCCTTTGATGTTCTTGATGGTGAGGCCGGTGACGGAATGCTCGGACGGGTCGAAAATCAGGGACTCGTCGGTCTTGGTTGGCTAGAATTGGGCGTGCGCAACGTGACTAACAATGTCCGCCCGGTTGAAACACCCGAAGACCTCAAGGGCGTTAAGCTGCGCACCATGAAGGTTCCGGCGCATGTGGCAACATTCGAGACACTCGGCGCCAACCCGACGCCGATGAACTTCGGCGAGGTTTACTCTGCCCTTCAGCAAGGCGTGATCGACGGGCAGGAAAACCCGCTGGCGATTATTACCTCACAGCGTTTCTACGAGGTGCAGAAATACCTTTCGACCACGGGCCATGTCTTCGCGGTCTACATGCCGGTCGTCTCCAAGCCATTCTTTGACTCGCTGCCTGCGGAGCATCAGCAACTGGTCCGGGACTCGATGGCCGCCGCACGTGAATATCAGGCTGAACTGGTCGCGAGCGAAGATGCGGAACAACTGGAACAGATTCGTGCTGCTGGTGTCGAGGTTCTGGAACTGACTGCAGAGCAGCGAAAGGCCTTCGCTGACAAAACCGAAAGCGTTCGCCTGCAATATCGCGACGAAGTTGGCGCCGAAGCCTACGACGCTTGGGTCGCGGCGGTGTCCGCAGCAGGCGGAAGCTGACCCACGGTTTACTCAGCCAATCCGGGCACCCGTGCCGAGCAGGTTCGGGCGCCCCTTTCGTTCAAGGGGAGGTGAACGATGTCGGTTATCAAATGGATCGATATGAATGCCGAAAAGGTCCTAGCCAGTGCGCTACTAGCCGCGATTGTCGTGTTGATCTTTGGCAACGTGTTCATGCGCTACATCATGAATGCCTCTCTTTCATGGGGAGAAGAGCTAACGCTTTGGCTATTTGTCTGGTTCGTCTGGCTTGGCGTCAGTTATGCCTTCCATACCGGCGATCATGTGCGCATTACAGTCCTGCGCGATGTCCTGAGCGAGCGGGCAAGGCTTTACGCGGATGTTGTGATCGCACTTCTTGTCCTTGGATTCCTGATCGTTCTTACAATTGAATGCATCAAGCTGATCCGGCAGCCCTTTGTGGCCAGCCAGACCTCAGTTGTTTTGGGGCTGCCAATCCCGATCCTGTATGCCTCAGCGCCGGTTGGTGCAGGCCTGTCCGCAATCCGCGTTACTCAACATCTGATCCGAACCCTGCACCTGATCGCAGAGACCAAAGCGTGAGGAACCCGGCATGCTTGCAACAACGCTTTTCCTGACGCTTTTCGCCCTTCTGCTCTTCAGCGTACCAATTGGCATCTGCCTAGGTCTTGCGACCATGATCGTAATGGTCTTCGTGGACGGCACGCCACCCATGGTTTTGCTGGCACGATCAGTGGTGACAGGCGCGGACTCGTTTCCCCTGATAGCTGTTCCTCTATTCATTCTGGCAGGCGACCTGATGCAGCACGGTGGAATGTCGCGCCGTCTGGTTGGGTTCGCCAATGCACTGATAGGTCATATCCGGGGCGGGCTGGCTTATGTGAACGTGCTTGCCTGCGTGTTCTTTGCCGCCATATCCGGGTCGTCCCCTGCAACTGTCGCCGCCATCGGATCAAACATGATCCCCGAGATGGAAAAGGTTGGCTATACGCGCAAATTCAGCGGCGCATTGACGGCGTCTTCAGGGATGATCGGCGTTATGATCCCGCCAAGTATCCCCTTTATCATCTACGGTGTTACTGCCGAGGTTTCGATCGGAAAGCTGTTCCTGGCGGGTGTTGTTCCCGGCATCCTCTTTGCCCTCATGTTCATGTTGGTCGCCCGTGTCCTGCTGCGAAAGGATGAGGTTGTTCAGCAATCGACAACCACGTTCTCAGGCCCGGGTGTCTGGCAGAGCTTCCGGTCTTCGATCTGGGCACTTCTGGTGCCTGTAATCATCCTTGGGGGCATCTACAGTGGCATCTTCACCCCAACCGAAGCAGGCGCCGTCGCTGTGGTTTACGCCGCCTTCATCGGCATCTTTGTCTATGGCGATATCACCGTCAGGGACCTGCCAGAGGTCTTAGCAGGCAGTGCAAAGACCAGTGGAACCATTCTGATATTGGTGATCATGGCGACCGCCTTTGGCAGACTGATCACGCTTGCAAGAATCCCGACGGAACTCGCCACAACAATCACCAGCCTGTCCGACAATCCGATCATCATCCTGTTGTTGATCAACCTGCTTTTGTTGGTGATCGGCATGTTCATGGAGACGATTTCGTCGATCATCATCATGACACCGATTCTGCTGCCGGTAGCAACTGCACTGGGTGTCGATCCGATCGTCTTTGGTGTCATTTTGACGGTCAATCTGGCCATCGGATTCTGTACACCGCCATTGGGTGTAAACCTGTTCGTGGCCAGCAGTATTTCGAAGGTCTCCATCGAAAGCCTCAGCCGGGCGATCCTGCCATTCTTTGCCGGCATGCTGATCCTGCTGATGTTCATCACCTATGTGCCCGCAATTTCTTTGGCCTTACCGTCCCTTTGGTGACCGGCTGAGGCGCTTCAAACGTTAGACAACGAAACCAGAGGACCCTGATGGATCTGGACCTATCCCACCCGTCGATAGAAGATCTTCGGAAAACTGCGCAAAAGCGCATCCCGAAGTTTGCCTTCGAGTATCTCGACAGCGCAACAGGCCGGGAACTAGGGTTGAAGGTGAACCGTGACGCACTTGATTCCATCAGGTTCATGCCGCGTGTTCTATGCGGCCGAACAAAGGCCGATCTGCAGACTAAACTGATGGGTAAAACATATGATCTGCCTTTCGGAATAGCACCTGTGGGCATGTCCGGCCTGATGTGGGCAGGTGCAGAGCCGATGCTTGCAAAGGCGGCGGTCGCGCACAACATTCCGTTTTCGTTGTCCAGCGTTGCGGTAGCGTCGCCGGAAGATGTGGCGCCCCACATTGGCAACAACGGGTGGTTTCAACATTACCCGGTGAACTCTGGCGAGTTGCGCCGCGCAATGCTGCCGCGGATCAAGGCAGCAGGGTTTCACACGCTGATTATCACAGTGGACGTACCAGAGGAGAGCCGGCGCGAACGACAACGCCGCGCCAACCTGACCGTGCCTCCAAAAGCTGACCTACGCACTCTGTTAGAAATGGCTTCACGTCCCGCCTGGTGCCTTGCGCATCTGCGCGAAGGCGTCATGCCACGCATGCGGTTCTTTGACGATTATGTCCCCACACGCGGGCGCGAAAGCTTTACCCACGCGGGCGCCTTGATCCGTGGGATTCCGGATTGGGAGTACCTGCGCGAGTTACGACAGGAGTGGGAAGGCAATTTGATCGTCAAGGGTGTCCTGCGGCCGGAGGATGCACAAAAAATGGTGGCCGAGGGCGTGGACTGCATCTGGGTTTCAAACCACTCCGGGCGTCAATTCGAAGCCGGGCCCGCCGTGATTGACCAACTCCCGAACATCCGCGAAGCGGTCGGAACAGATGTGCCACTGATCTATGACTCTGGCGTTGCCTGGGGATTGGACATCATGCGTGCCTTGGCGAAAGGTGCAGATTTCGTCATGGTCGGACGCGCCTTTCAATATGCCGTTGCAGCGTTCGGAGCACGAGGGATCGACCATCTCGTTCACATCCTGAAGGCTGACATTGAGGCCAACATGAGCCAGCTTGGCAGCGAAAACCTCGGCAGTCTGGCAGAGCACCTTCTGAGAACTGGCTGATCGGCGCTTGCGGCGCGTGGCGTATCACGCAGGCGCGTTGTCACCCTCGTCAATCAGCCCCTTGACGATCAGATCCGCGGTTGAGCGCGAACATGCCATTGGCAGATCATATACCGTTGCGAGACGGGTCAGAGCCTTAACGTCGACGTCGTGTGGCATGGGCGACAGAGGATCGACAAAGAAAATCAATGCATCCAGTTTCTCTTCGCAGATCATAGCGCCGATCTGTTGGTCGCCTCCGAGCGGTCCGCTTTTCAGGCAGGTCACATCCAGTTGTGGATAGGCTTGCTTAATGCGACTGCCGGTGGTCCCTGTCGAAATGATTTGTACTCTGGACAGGCGGGCCAATTGCAGACCCACCCATTCAACGATTTCGTCCTTTCGCGCATCATGGGCTACGAGGGCGAAACGCGGCGCATCACCGGATGAATTGTTCAACGTAATCTTCTCCAAGACCGACTTCCGCGAAGTGTTTTCGGCACAGATCAATCTTGGTAAAGACATCTTCGTAGCCAGTGACCTTGCCCCACGGATCAACATAGCACATCACGCCATTGACCTGGAAATAGGTGACCATCTCTTCGACGTCGTCGGGAACGACCAAAGTATGAGTCTCACCCGGCGGCTCAAAGACATATCCCCCTTCTTCCGCAATCCAATCATGTTCCAGATAATGCCAGCGCCCTTTCAGGACAAAACCGTGGACTGGCTGAGGATGGCGGTGCCGCGAAAGAACACCAGCTTTGCGCACTTTGAGAAGGTTCATCCAATAACCTTGCGAGCGGTTCAGGCAGAGCGGTCGAAACCAGACGTTCTCTGCCTGCGGAACCCACAGTCTGTCGTCCTCGCTCATGGCATTCGGGATCACGATCTCGTCTTGCGCATCCTTGGGGAACGGCAATTGATATGGCATTCGGGCGGTGTCTTCGTCATTCATTGGTTTTCCTCACATAGCGAGATAGCCGCCATCGACCGGATAGATTGATCCGGTCACAAAGCTGGCGTTTTCACTCAAAAGCCATTGCACAAGCGCACCGACTTCTTCGGGTTTCCCCCAGCGTTTCATAGGCGTACGCGCCATGATCCCCGCTGTTCTTTCAGGGTCTTCCCGAAGGCCCTGGGTCATCTCTGTCTCAATCCAACCCGGCGCGATGGCATTGACCCGGATACCGTCTTCGGCCCAGCGACCTGCGAGCGCCTTGGTCAACTGTGCCACGCCGCCCTTAGAAGCGGAATACGCCGGAACCAAAGGCCCACCAAAGGTACTGAGCATAGAGGCGGTGTTGACGATGGCACCACTCGCTTCAGCCAACAATGGATGCGCGGCAAGACAGCAGCGCATGGTGCCTGTCAGATTCACATCGAGCACCTTGGCGAAGACGTCGATGTCATATTCTTCGCCACGCAAAAGAATACCTGCGCAGTTCACCAAGGCATCGAGACCCGTGAGTTCGCCCAAAACACCATTGATGGACGCCTGGTCGGTGACATCCAAGATCTGCACCTTTATCCCGTTCTGAGGCTCGAATGCATCCAATTCGGATTGGGAGGCGGATGCGGCAATGACGGACCAACCTGCGTCTGCTAATGACCGTGCAACACCCGCACCAATCCCTCGCGTACCGCCCGTTACAAGGGCCTGTTTCATCCAAGTTCCTCCAATACACTGGTGAAGGCGCGCGCGCGCCTGCCGATATCATCCAATGTATAGCTCGGTTTGAACAGCGCGGAGCCCAGCCCATATCCATCTACACCCGCGGCATGATACGACGCCATCGTTTCCGGCGTTATGCCCCCTACCGCAGCGACGACTGCGTCTGCAGGCAATACGGCGCGCATGGCAGCAATGGCAGCTGGCGGCACCATTTCCGCGGGAAAGAATTTGAGGACCGATGCTCCGATATCCAACGCCGTAAAGGCCTCGGAGGGGGTCATGACTCCTGGACACCAATAAAGATCCCGAGCGACAGCCGCGCGCCCGACGTCCGGGTTCATATTTGGCGACACGATGATCCGCCCGCCTGCATCTGCGACCGCCGCGACTTGATCCGTGGTCAACACTGTGCCGGCGCCGACTATGGCTTGAGCGCCATGTTTCGCAGCGATCTGCGTAATCGATTCCAGCGGGTCCGGTGAGTTGAGTGGCACTTCGATTATCCGAAACCCGGCATCGAAGAGTACATCAGACACCGGGCGCGCATTTTCTGGTTTTAGCCCCCGCAAAATCGCAATCAGTGGGTTCTCGGCAAGAGCTGCGGTGAGGTCAATCATCCAACCAACCCCGCAGCGCGAGCAATCAGAAAATGCCCTTTCGCAACGATATCATCTGGCGCGCGACGGCTGTCGAAACCAGCAGTTCGAAGCGCTATTTCGTATCGGACGGACAAGTCGCTACGTCCAACAACAGTGATCGTGCCGACATCTTCTAATTCACCGGTCGCAGCAGCAACCTCGGTCCCGATCAACAAGCCCGACAAGTAGTCGGCCGTTGCAACCTTCGGGATTTTGCCCATAAGAGGAAGCGTCCGAACATGAAACAGGCTGTGCAGCAAGTTCGACTCACCACTGAGGCCCGCCTTGACGCCCATCACGAATGCGTCTTCGCTGAAGGCGTCCTCCTTCATCAAGGTGCCAAGGATCGTGTGTTCTTTCAGCGCCGAAAAGATCTCACCTGTCATGTAGGTCGAGAAATCCACGATCTTCCCGTCGGCAACCTGAACCCATTTGCTGTGCGTTCCCGGCATCACGAACATACCTTCGCTCAAACCTAGCGAAGATGCCCCGATGATCTGGGTCTCCTCGCCGCGCATTACGTCCGGTCCTCCGGCATGTTCCGTCGAGGCACCTGTCACAAAATGAATACGCGCTCCGTTGGCCGCTTCGTGGGGGACCAACGCTCGCGCAAGACCGCCAGCACCCAGCGGCATTTCGGCATACTGCGTTTCTACCCAACCATTGCGGCTGGTGATCATGCCGGATGCCAGGATCGGCAGGTTAGCCTTGGCGACCCAAGGGCCGATTAGACGATCAAGGACCGCCTCAAAGGTTTGTCCCGCAACCTGCATGATACCTTCAGGCGACGAGACCCCATCGATCACGTCGCCCTCCGCACCAATTAGAAATGCACGAAACGATGAAGTGCCCCAATCTACGCCGATCAGCGCTGGTTCAGATGCGACCGAATTCATTTAGCAGATCCTCAACGGTTTTGCCTTGGGCCACCCATTTACGGGTTTCCTCCTCACGGTCAGCTTGCTCTTGAGCAAGGCGCACGGTTTCTTCGGCAATTCCCTGTGGAACCACGACGACGCCCATAAGATCAGCTACAATGAAATCTCCGGGGTTTACCACGACGCCCCCACAGGCGATTGGCACATTGATCGAAAGTTCTTCTTTACGTTCCGAGAACATCGTGTGCGTTCCGCGCGGCGTGATCGCGCGCGTCCAGATTGGCCAGTTAATGTCTTCCAACTCATCTGTGTCACGCCCGGTGCCATCTACGATCATACCCCGAATGCCACGGTTCTTGGCCAGGCCACCCATTAAACCGCCGCAGACTGACGTTTGACGATCACCACCCGCGTCCACAACGATCACGTCCCCGGGTTGTCCCATTTCAAGCGCTCGCAATGGGTCGACAAGATCACCTTTTGAAAGCTGGACCGTCACGGCCTGGCCTGTCACCTTGGCGCGGAAAGCGGGCTTGATGGCGCTGTCCATCACGCCTGTTCGGTACTGCACATCCGCAAAAATGGCAGCAGCAGAGTACGCCTCCAACACCTTGTCGAATTTTTTTAGAAGTTCCGAGTTTCTTTCAAAATCATTAAAAACCCTAAGGTCCGTGCTGACGTCTGGCATTCTTGTCTCCTGTTATGCGGTAGATACGGCCAATGCGTCGGCATTGACTGTGTAGTCGGGGTTTTGTCCTGTCAGGACCTTGGCCACTTGCGTAGCCGCGGTAACCCGCGCTGCGTGTATCGATTCCTCGGAATAGTAGGCGGCATGTGGTGTTACGAGGACGTTGGGCAGTGTGAACAACGGGTTGTCATCAGGCGTCCAGTTGGCGCGCTTTGCCGGCTCTTCTTCGGGGTCGTCGAGCCCTGCAGCGGCCAAATGGCCTTCGGTCAGCGCCCGGAACAGGGCTTTGTTGTCGACCGTTGGTCCGCGTCCAGTGTTCACGAGTATCGCACCGGGTTTCATGACCGAGAATTCGGCATCCGACAAAAAGTGATGCGTGTTCGGCGTCATCGGCGCCTGCATCAGGATATAGTCGGACCTTGCTAGCAATTCGGGCTTGCTCACCAGCTCGACCCCAATCTTCGCGGCGACTTCTCTTGGCAAATACGGGTCGTAAGCGATGACCGTAACTCCGAAAGATTGCGCCCGCGCAACGATGGCTTGCCCGATTTTACCCAGCGAAACGACACCCATCGTCCGCCCGCGCAACCGGTAGACCGGCTGCCCGCTTTGCCATTGCCAGACCCCTGCATGAGTGGCTCGATCATAGTCGGGCAACTTGCGCGCCAGGGTCAGCCAAAGGGCAATCGCGTGATCAGCGACTTCCTCGGTGCAATAGTTTTGCACATTGGTGACCAGAATGCCCTTTTCCGTCGCCGTGCCGACATCCACGATATCTACGCCTACGCCATAACGCGCGATGACCTCGCAGTTCCGCATCCGCGTAATCGTTTCTTTCCCGATCCGGGCATATTGGTTCATCATCGCTGCGCAATGCGGCGCGACATCGAACAGGTCTTCCTGGCGCTTGGCCTGAAGCGCAATCACCTCGGCTCCCGCGGCTTCCAGGATTTCCGTCTCAACGGCAACATCACCAAAGTCGTAATCGGTTATCACGACCTTGGGTTTGTCCGTTCTGGGGGAAAAGTCGGCGCGATCAGTCATAAGCACCCGCCGAATAGGTCAATTCGTACGAGTGGCTGTAGAGCTCGAAGATGTTGCCAAACGGGTCTTCCATATAGACCATGCGATAGGGCTTTTCACCTGGGTAATACTTGCGCACTTGCCTCATGCGCTGGCGCCCGCCCAGGTCTTCGATAACCTTGATGCGGCCTTCCAGATCCTCGTCCTGTACGCAGAAATGAAACAAGCCACGCCGCCAATATTCAAACGGGCGTTCTTCTTCGACGGTCTTTGGGAACTCAAACAATTCGATGCCAACACCGTCGCCCATTGACAAGTGCGCGATACGGAAGCTTCCCCAACCTTCCCCAAACACATCGTCGCACATCTGACCGATGGCGCTTTCGTCATGCAGGATTTCAGTTGGTTCCATCAGCACGTACAGGCCGAATGCCTTGGAATAGAACTCCACGGCTTTTTCCAGGTCGGGAACTGTGATGCCGATGTGAGAGAAAGTGAGAGCGGCCATGTAGGGCTCCTCCAGTTAGAAGTTAAAGAATGTTGCGAACGATGCCGCCTTCGATCCGGTGCGCAGAACCATTGGAGGCTGTGCTTGCTGAGATCGTGACGATCATGCGGGCGACTTCGTCTGGTTGGACAAAGCGCTGTATGAGCGATGTGGGCTCATCTGATTTAAAGTAATTGTCGACGATGGTGTCGAGCGGCTCACCCTTCTGATCGGCGAGGCCGTCAAAATAGGCCTCGACACCTTCTGTCCAGGTCGGACCAGGCAGGATCGAGTTAACCCGGACTTTTGTACCCTTTGTCAATTCTGCCATGCCACGTGTCAGGCCTAACATGGCAGTTTTAGTGACAGAGTAATGCACCATCTGAGGTAGTGGTTTCACTGCCGCTTCGCTGGCCATGTTGATGATAGATCCCTTATCCCGGCCAAGCATGTCTGGCAGGAAAATTCGGCTCATCCGAACGGCAGACAGGACATTGATGTTGAAATAGTGCATCCAGTCGTCATCCGTGAGATCCTCGAACGGCTTAACCGAAAAGATGCCGACATTATTCACAAGAACATCCACCGCACCGCGTGCGCGGGCAAACTCCGCCAGAGTTTCCGCATCAGACGTCTTGGTTAGGTCGGCCGCAATGCCTTCGACGTCGCCCAGAGATGACAGGTCGTCGACGCAGTCGGACACTTCCGCTGCGGTCAAACCATGCACGATGACCCGCGCGCCCTCTTCCAGGTAGATCCGGGCAGTGGCTTTGCCGATGCCGGAACCTGAACCAGTCACCAGGACCAGTTTATTTTTGAGCCCCAGATCCATCTCAGGCCTCCTTCTTAACGTTAGATGACTGCTGCGATGAAGGGCGGCCGAACATTCGACCCATCAAGGCCGAAATCTCCGCGCGCCACATGTCTATGCCGACGGCCAACAGAATGATCAGGCCCAGCACGATATTCTGAACCGAAGATGGCGCAGCGTTTAGGTTCAAACCATTCTGGACGATAACGATTGTCATCGCCCCCATCAGCGTGGCGAGGATGTTGCCGCGGCCACCTGCAAGGCTGGCTCCGCCGACAACAGCGGCGGCAATGGCCTGAAGTTCCAGCGTCTGGCCATAGTTGGGCGAACCAGAGTTGAGGCGCGCTGACATCAGGATCGCACCAACCGCAGTCATGAAACCCGCGATGACAAATGTCGTCGTCTGAACTTTTCGTACGTTGATACCTGTCAGAACGGCAGCGGCTGGGTTACCACCCACGGCATAGATCTCACGGCCGAGTTTCGTGAAGTTCATAGTGAACGCGGCAAGGACGTAGAAGAACACGAGGTAGAAGAAAGGCATCGGAACGCCGAACAGCTTGCCGTAAAAGATTGGCTCCAGCGCCGGATCCAGCGAGAAGATCGGAGACCCATTGTTGAAGGTCAGCGCAAGGCCCCTGAAGGCAATCAACGCCGCCAATGTTGTGATGAAAGACGGGATACGCCCGTAGGCTGTTATCAGCCCAATGAATAGACCAAGCAATCCGCCCATGAGAAGAATGAGTGGCAACGCCAGAACCAGTGGAATGCCAACAAATTTCAACATCTGTGCAAGGATCATGGTCAGCAAAGCCACCATAGACCCGGAGCTCAGATCGATGCCCGCAGCGAAGATCACGATAGTAGACCCGATTGCGATCAAGGCCACGATGCTTACCTGTAGCGACAGGTTTGAAAGGTTGCCCGGGTTCAGGAAGCGTTCGGTCGTAAGGGCCACGATCAGTGCGACGATCACCATTGCTGCAAATGGCCCGATCAACTGGGTGTCAAAGATCCGCTTCATGCGAAAGCCTCCTTAGGCTTGGATTGGGGGGTGTCGGCGGACGCGCGCACAAGATCGTCATGAGTAAGGTCGGATGCATCAACCGTGCGCACTATCGTTCCGTGCTGCACGACGGCAATCCGATCGCTCATCGCAAGCAACTCATCATGGTCTGAACTGATCAGAATGATCGATTTTCCCGCCCGAGTGAGCCTGTTAATCAGCTTGTAAACAGCGATCTTGGCGCCGATATCGATCCCTTGCGTCGGTTCATCAAGGATCAGGATGTCAGAGGCTGAGAACAGCCAACGTGCAATCACGATCTTCTGCTGATTACCACCAGACAAGAAGTTGACCGTCTTTTCCTCGGCCTGAGTCGAGATTTCCAGATCGCGGATCAGGTCATGGGTAGCTTGCTCTTCCGCCTTCAGATTTAAGACGCCGAACCGGCTTAACCCGCCAAGGGACGCTGCGGTGACATTCCCGCTTGCGCGGAAGTTGAAGAACAAACCGTCAAACTTACGGTTCTCCGGAACAAGGGCCAATCCAGCACGGATCGCATCGATTTCCCGGCGGAAGCGTACTGGTTTGCCATGCAGTGTTATCTGTCCGCCCGTCAGCTCGTCTGTCCCGAACAGGGCGCGAGCGATCTCTGTGCGGCCACTGCCCAATACGCCACCCAAGCCCAGAACTTCGCCCCGATGCAACGAAAACGATACATCTTTCACGCCCGAATCGGTGGCCAGACCCGCCGCCTCCAGCACAATATCCTTGGTCGCGTTCTGCTCCTTTGGATAATGCTCACCAATGTCTTCACCGACCATTGCGCTGACAATCTCAGAGACGCTGATCTTGGTCTCGCCACTTGCTCGCACAACACAGCCGTTGCGCAAGATCGTCACTTCATCAACGATCCGTTCAACCTCATCCAGCCTGTGCGACACATAGAGAATAGCGGTACCGCGCTCACGCATATTACGCAGTAGCTGGTGCAGGCGCTCAATTTCATCTTCACCCAATGCCGCTGTCGGCTCATCCAGGATGATCATGCGGGCATCCATAGCGACGGCCTTCGCGATCTCGACCAGTTGTTGCTCGCCTACCGATAGCGAGCCGGTGATGGTTTCGGGTGAAACATCGACATCCATTTCCGCCAACACGCGCGCGGCTTCGTCGTGGACCTTGGCCCAGTCGATCACACCAAAGCGGGACCGAGGCATATTGCCAAGGAAGATGTTTTCGCCAACCGACAAGGTGGGCACGATCGAGAATTCCTGAAAAACTGTTGCGACGCCAAGTTCACGTGCCGCCTGCGGATCGCTGATCGTGACCGGCTTGCCATTGTGCAGGATTTGACCGCTATCGGGTTGCTGCACGCCGGACAGTGTCTTGATCATAGTCGACTTACCACAGCCGTTTTCACCCAGCAGCCCATGAATGGAACCGGGCATAAGCCGGATGCAGACCTTGTCATTCGCCAAAACCCCAGGATAGGCCTTGGTGATATCGACAAACTCCCAAAGGGGCGTTGCGGGTGTCATTGCGATTGCCTCGATAAAAGGGGATCTCGGTTGAATTGCGACCCGGCAGCACGCGCACGCGCCACCGGGAAGCGGGGAGAAAGTTCAGTACTCTTTGGACGGCTGCGGGAAGAGCTTTTCTGGCTCTTGCAGCACGCTGATCGCACCGTCTTTGTCTTCAATCGATGTGGGCGTTTCGATCCAGCCGCCGGGATAGGACCCGTTGAGCGCATCAATGGTTGCGTGCATGGCCGCTTTACCCATTAAGAATGGCGAGGTGTTGACGGTTGCCGTGATGTTGCCAGCCGCGATTTCTTCAAGGCCAGACGTGTCACCATCATTGCCCAAAAGGACGATATCATTGCGGCCAAGTGCTTTTGCAGCAAATGATGCCCCAATGATCATGTAGTCGTTCGCCGCAAAGATCATGTCGAGATCGGGGTTCGACTGCAGGATATCCATACCAGCAGTGTTGCCGCCTTCAACGTTCCATTTACCATCAATGGATACCACAACGTCGAAGTTATCATTGCCCTCGATACCGTCGAGGAAGCCGCCCACACGTTCGGTCGAGTGATAGCCAGGCTGCCCTTCGATAATGCCGACCTTCAGCGGTTGATCACCATAAGTTTCAATGGCCCAATCAGCGATAGCATGCGTGCCGTTACGCTGAGAGTACCCGACAACGCCATGAATTGGTGTCGGGAAGTTCGGGATGTCCGAATTGATCATCAGAACTGCCATGCCCTTGTCTACTGCCTGCTTTAGCAGTGGTGCGGCAGCAAATTCATCGTGTGTCCCAAAGATGATTGCATCCACATCCTGCGTCAGCACATCCTGGATCATTCCCATTTGGCCGTTGATGTCCGCACCGGACTGGGGCGCAAGCATGAAGACTTCGACCCCGGCCTCAGCAGCAACCGCTTTGATGCCTTCACCGATGGCGATGTAGTAGTTGAACTCGGTCGCCGGCGGCATATACGCGATCCGGAACGTATCGTTCTTGGGTTCTATTGCATCGATTGGCGCTTGTGCCCCGTCCTCAAGTGGAACCGGTGTTGGATAATTTTCCGCCAGAGCGACCGCTGCCAGCGTGGCGAACCCCGCGGCAAGCGTAGTGGTCATAAGCGTTTTCAACATAGTTTTCTCCTCCAGAATTTCGTTTGTTATCCTTTGAATGGCGCGTCGATCACGCCACGAACGCCGGGTTTCACAGCAAAGAGGCCGCCGGATTCCGGTTCTTTTGTTAAAGCTGCTTCGTCACTCATCAGCCTTGAGGTCGTGATGAAGAGCGTATCGAGATCAGGGCCACCGAAAGCGCAACAGGTGGGCTTCCAGACCGGCACCTCGATCACGCGATCTATCGTGCCATCAGGTGCGACGCGAACAACGCGATGGCCTTCCCATTCGGCGTTCCAGACGCCACCTTCGGCATCAACACAGGACCCATCAGGCAAGCCGGGCTCATCATTGAAAGAAGCGTGCTGCCGACGGTTCGATACGGTTCCACTGCGGGTGTCGTAATCAAATGCGACGATTTCCCGATCCGGGGTATCCGCGAAGTACATCGTCTCACCGTCGGACGCAAAACAAGTCGAATTGGCGCAAGACACTCCTTCAATAATTGTCCGTACACTCAAGTCCTTGTCGACGCAGATGACTGACGAATCGGCCTTACCAGTAACTTCATTCATGCCTCCAACAATCAATCGCCCCTGGCGATCGGTTCGCCCGTCGTTCAGCCGTGTTTCTGGGTTGTTCGGCTCGAACCGTGCCACGAGGGTTTCCTCGCCATTGGGCGAATCGAACAAGACAACTCGATCAGCATAAGCAACAATCAGACCGCCAGACGCGCGCGGCGCGAAGCAACATACACGCTCCGGCATCTCATGAGAGGCGGTGTCTGACGTTGCAGCATCAAATGACCAAAGCGCACAGCCTTCAATGTCGGTCCACCAGACAAGACCATCGGCGGGATTCCAGAAAATCCCTTCCCCGTGCTGGTTCTTACAATCGACGACCAACTCTGCGCGCACTTTTTGATCTCCCAAATACATTCTGATATCTGATATACCAGCTTGCCTAATCTGGTGTATCAGATATCTTGCATCTGGCAACACCTTTTTTTGGAGATATCCTCAGATGGCGCTTGAGAGACCCAAGTCTTTGCGTGAACTCGCACTGGAACATTTGCGGAATAGTATTATCGATGGCTCCCTGAAAATGGGTCAGGTTTTGTCGGAGCGAAAAATCTCCGAAGAGCTGGGCGTATCAAAATCGCCAGTACGCGAAGCACTCGCTCAATTACGTGACGAAGGGTTGGTCAGTATCGAGCCTCAAAAAGGCGCACGCGTTTTTTCGCTTTCTGAGCCGGAAGTGACTCAGATCTGCGATTTCAGACAGGCTATCGAAACTGCCGCCTTTGAACTTGCGTTGTTGCGGAACCCGGAAGGTCTTGCCAGCGACATGCAGCGTGTCGTGAAGGACATGGAGAAGGAACGCAGGCGAGGTAATGAAAAGGGCTACCTTTCACTGGATACCACATTTCATCAGTTGATTTTTGAACATGCCGGTAACGATTATCTGACGGCCAGCTATACACGCTACATCGGTAAGATTGCCGCATTGCGAACCCATTTGGCGAAGCTGCCACAGCATACTGAGCTCTCCTTCGACGAGCATTCGAAAATCGCTATTGCCGTTCGCGAAGGTGACATGGCCAAAATCAAATCTCTTCTCACAGCGCATATTGACCGCACCAGACAAGCCTACAAAAGCGCCGCCATCGTCCTCGAAGGAGCGACCGCATCCTAGCAAAAACGTAGCTTCGTTGTGACGGGGGCGGGCCAGAACGGCGCCGCCCCTTTCTTTTGGGCACCTCACGGTCTTTTCTTTTTCAGTTGACATCTGAGATATCAGATGCCAATCAAAAGACGGGAGGAAGCTTGTATGACGCCAGCAATGAAACCTGACTCACCGAGGCTACAGCCACTGATCCAGCTGGATCGGGTTGGCAAAAGCTTCGGCACGAACATTGTTTTGGATGGCGTCGACTTTGAATTGAGACCCGGCGAAGTTCACGCGCTATGCGGGGAAAACGGCGCCGGAAAATCCACTTGTCTCGGCCTGTTTTATGGACTTCACCAACCTTCTGCTGGGCGTATCCTGTGCGACGGCAAGGAACAGCGAGTCGAAAGCCCATCACACGCGCAATCCCTGGGCATCGGCTGTGTTTTTCAAGAACTCAGCCTCGCTGGCGCGCTCTCTGTTGCGGAAAACATCTACGCGGGGCGCGTACCCACCCGGTTTGGCGTAGTTGACTGGCCTGAACTGCGCCGCCGTGCGGAGGCGTTACTGGCGGAATTCGGTCTGGATATCGACGTCTCAACACCCGTGGAAAACTTGCCAATAAGCTCCCGCCAGATTGTTGAAATCGCCAAGGCGCTGTCGTTGAATTCCCGCGTCCTTTTGCTGGATGAACCGACATCAGCATTGGCACCCGACGAAGTAGACGCACTATTCGAAGTCCTAAAGTCCCTGACAAAGAAAGGGATTGGCATCGTCTATGTCAGCCACCATATGGCCGAGATTTTCCAGATCTCGGATCGCATTACCGTTTTGCGAGATGGGCGCCACATCAGCACTTTACCGGTTTCGGAAACTTCTCAGGAACAAGTCGTCGCCGAGATGATCGGCGGCGCTCACCCCGGTGATGTCACGCGGTCAGGTAAGGTTAATGGCGAAGAGGTTTTGCGTGTCCAAGAATTAACCCATCCAGATGAATTCGAAGACATTTCTTTCTCCATTAAAGCCGGAGAGATTGTAGGGATGGCAGGGTTGATGGGCGCTCGCCGCAGCGAGATTGTTCGATCGATTGTCGGGTTGATGCATGGCGCGACCGGGGAGATCAGACTACACGGCAAGCCTGTTAACTTTGCGTCCTTGCGGCAGGCGATGCGTGCTGGGGTCGGGTTTGTTCCCGAGGAACGCAAGACTGAAGGCCTCTTTCTGGAACAATCACTCAGCGACAACCTGATCGCGGCCAGTCTTTCCGATCATGCGTCTGCTGGGTTCATGCGTTCGGGCTCGATCAAAGCAGCCAGCCAAACAGCCATTGACGCATTCAGTGTCAAAACCAGCGGGATTAACGAACTTGTTGGTGATCTCTCAGGGGGCAATCAGCAAAAGATTATGTTGGCCAAGTGGCTCAAACGTGCGCCAGCTCTTCTGATCATTGAGGAGCCCACAAAAGGGGTCGATGTCGGAGCCAAATTCCAAATCCACACGGAACTTTTGCGTCGAGCAGCCGAGGGAATGGCCATCCTCGTAGTGTCATCCGATTTTCCCGAACTGGTCTCTCTCTCGACCCGCATCCTTGTCGTCCACGACGGTCGCCTCATGGGAGACATCGCAGCCGCTGAGGCAACCGAAACCACGCTTCTTCAAATGGCCGCCGGAAATTCCGTTCCAATTGTGGACGCACCCCAAACCAATAAATCAGGAGTCGCGACGTGACCATGACCGCTCAAGCCAACTTGCCCATGAAGCGTCCGCTGCTGCGCCGTGTTTTACAAGCTTTTGTCGATATTCGTGAACTGACGCTGATAGTTCTGATCGCCGCCATCATCATCGTGATGTCCAACGTTAATCCCTACTTCCTTAGCTTCTCGAACTTTCGAGCCGTGGCCGTGGGCATGGCCCCGACCGCGATCATCGTGATCGGTATGGCGATCTTGCTTGCATCTGGCGGGTTCGATCTTTCCGTCGGGTCGGTAATGGCCTTGTCTTCTACCGTCGTAGCCATGCTGCTTTTGACTGGCATGCCAATTCCGCTCGCTGTGGTATGCGGATTAGTGTTGGGTGGAATTGTCGGCGTAGTAAACGGTTTGCTGGTGACCGGACTCGGGATCAATCCGCTTATCGCGACACTTGGCACGATGTCGATCGCGCGCGGCATCGCTCTTGTCCTGACCGAAGGTTTTTCGGTTTCAAGCCTGCCTGCATCATTTGCCTGGACCGGCAAAGCCGACATAGGCGGCTTTCCTGTAATCGTCTTGTTCACCGTTCTGCTCGTCGTCCTGTTTGACCTGGCCGTCCGCCATACACGCTTTTTCCGTCAGGTCTATTTCATCGGCGCCAATGAAAAGGCCGCGATGTTGTCAGGCATCCATGTCACACGCGTGCGTATCATTCTGTATGCACTGACCGGTATTCTGGCTGCTTTGGCGGGTGTATTGCTGGCCTCCCGCCTGATGAGCGGTACGCCCACGGCAGGCAACGGTATCGAACTTCAGGTTCTGGCGGCAGCTGTCATCGGTGGCGCATCCCTACGCGGCGGCGAAGGTACTATTCTTGGTGCTTTCCTCGGCGTCGTTTTCGTCGCGTTGATCAACAACACTATGACGATGCTGGCCGTATCGATCTACTGGCAGATGATCGTCATCGGCGGTGTACTCGTTACAGCGGTCGCCTTGGACATGCTGATCCGAAGCAAACGGGGCTAATCCCGAAGCTTTCCAAAACTTAACAACAACCAAAGATCCAAAACAGGGAGACTACGATGACTGAATTGAACGTGAATCGGCGCAGGCTGCTGACAGCGGGCACCACCGCTGGATTGGCCGCAGCGTTCGGACTGCCCATGCTGTCCAAAGAAGCCATGGCGCAAGCGGCCGGCAAGGAGTATGTGTTCCTGTCCATTGTCACGCAGGTACCGTTCTGGGTGGATTATCGCAATGCGATGGAAGACCTTGAAGAATTGATGGGCATCAAGGCCACGTTCACCGGCCCCTTGGATTTTGACACGGCCGCGCAAGCACGCCAATTGGATGAACTGATCGCAAGACGTCCCGCGGGCATCCTAATCTTCCCTGGTGATCCGGCCACGCTGGCCCCCGGCGTCGAACGTGCGGTCGAGGCAGGCATTCCTGTCACATGTTGTATTGGCGATATTCCCGACAGTCCCCGGTCCACATTCCTTGGTATCAACGGCGTTCAGGCAGGACGTGTCGGCGGCGAAATGCTGGCGCAAGCGATTGGCGGTAAGGGCAAGGTTATCCTCGGCACTTTCCCAGCCCCCTCCACATTGGAGCGGGTCGAGGGGTACAAACAAATCTTTGCCGAGAAATACCCGGATATCGAAGTGGTCGACGTAGTCAACGACAAGGCCGACCCGTCCTATGCGCCGACAGCCTACCTTCAGGCCATTCAGGCGAACCCGGATATTGTTGGCATTGGCGGCACGGACGGCGATAGCGGCAAAGGCGCTGCAATTGCCGTCAATGAGGCGGGACGCAAGGACATCAAGATCGTCGCGATGGACCGAAATGATGATATGCTTCCCTATATCGAAGACGGCACAATTCACGGCGCAGTGGCTCAGAAATCCTATCTGGAGATCTTTCTCGCCTTCCACATGATGCATTGGCAGAACACTGACGCGCTGAAGGTCTTGCCCGATTGGAAGGCGGCTGGCATCAATCCTCTCCCCGAGCGCGTTGAAACCGGGGTTATGCCGATTACGGCCGAAAACGTCGTTCAGTTCAAGCACACCTAAGCGATTGTCCCGGCGCATTCGATCGCGCCGGGAAACCGATAGGAGGGGTACATGTCGGACAGATGGAGCGTTCTTCACCTGCAGCAAAACGATCTGCAGCTGACACTCCTGCCCGGCATCGGGGGCCGCTTATGGGATATAAACTTCCAAGGTCGCTCCCTCCTATTTCAAAACGCAGATCTCGACGGTTTGGATGTCGATGACACACGGCTTACTGATCTGCCCACACGCTCTCCACAATTTGGTTTTCCACTCTGGGGCGGCGAGAAGACTTGGATCGCCCCGGATGCATCATGGATAAACGGCGCTCCGTTTCCCGTGTTGGACAGCGGCCCCTATCAGATCACTTCGAGAAGCAGCACTCGTATCGACATGACCAGCGCAGTATGCCCGACCTCGCACTTGTCAGTGTCGCGCCGCATCACGCTGACCTCGGCGGAAAGCTGGGATATAGAACACATCGTGGTCAACCATGGGACCTCGTCGCGCCTGACTGGCATTTGGTCAGTCATGATGCTTAACACCCCCACCAAAATCGGTGTCGAAATGGAAGACCCTGCGTTTTATCCTGTTTTTGGCTCTGCCGAAGGGATGATAGCGACGCACGGCAATGGCATTGTCGTGGATTGCAACAGACAGCAGGAATTCAAAGTCGGGTTACCGAACCCCAACGGTCGTACACTGATGCGGTGCGGCCCTAACACCCCGTTGCTAATGTGCTCGGTACCAGAACCTCAACAGGGCGATCAATTTGCACACGACTATCCGTTTGAGGTCTTTAATTCAGCCGATTACGCCTATTGCGAAGCGGAGTGGCACTCCCCGGCACGCAACCTCGCACCGAATGAAACGCTGAGTTTTCGGCAAACGTTCCGCGTCTTGACGGATGAAAATGCAACCCAATTGCCATTGGGGCTCACAAACAACAAGGAGTTCCTGTCATGCATGTCTTGATTACAGGCGCAGGCGGGCATCTCGGCCGCAAACTTTTCAACGCGCTAGAAAGCGACTCCGATTACACCGTCTCTGGCATCGACATCCGTCCCGTTGATCATCCCGACATTCACACAGCAGACCTGTCCGACGACAGCAGTTGGGTCAGTTTGCTTAAGGGAGTGGACGTTATCGTGCATCTAGCTGGTGACCGAGAGCCCTCCGCCACCTGGGCCTCCGCGATCAAACACAATATGGATGCAACGCTTTCTCTCTATCACCATGCGGCAGCCATGGGCGTCAGCCGCGTGGTTCTTGCCAGCTCCAACTGGGTTCACGGCGACAAAAGGTTCACGCATCAGGTGCTCAACAGCACGACACCACCAGGGCCAGTAAACGCCTACGGCATGTCAAAGCTATTCTGTGAACGGACAGGGGCTTATTTCGCTGAGCATCACGGACTGTCGGTCATCTGCTTGCGCATCGGCTGGACGCAATGGACTCACGGCAACCAACCCGGCACACACATGGCGATGGGCCGGTGGGGTCAGGAAATGTGGTTGAGTGATCGGGACTTTCTAAGCGGAATGCGCGCCGCAATAGATGCCAAGGATATTTCCTTCGCAGCCCTAAACCTAATGTCAGATAACCCAGGTATGCGCTGGGATATCACCGAAACACGACAAACGATTGGCTACTCTCCAAAGGATGGAAGCCCCGCGAAAATAACATTGGGCATTTCCTTGAGATCCATGCTGCAGCGGCTGTTTACAGTCCGGCTCCCTAGTTATTTCACGACACGTTTTCCAGATTGGTAGAGTATAAGGCCCGGACATTGTTGCGTCTCGCATTCAGTTTCCGAAACCTCGCACCGAAGTAAGCGCTGAAAAGGTCATCTTTGTCAGTTTCGCGGTAGACGGAGAGCAACATAACGAGCGCCAGATTTGGCAACCATTGATGTTTGATACTTCGATAACAAACCGCAAACGTCGCTGAACGGGTGTTATCTGAAGCGATCTCTGGTTGAGTGCGAGCCTTATCTGCGGACCGAACGAACCATCATTTCAACCCCTCAGATAACCGTCATTGATCCAATGTGCATAGAACGCCTGCGATGAGCCCAAAGTGCAAAATGCTGCGGCAAGGATCAATTGGCGCTTACTGTTATGAAGCTGCCATTCAAGTTTGCGTATCTAAGAAATGCGAGTGAGAAATTTCGGTCCGCTCGATCCCCCGAAAGCTTCACTCGGCAACAATGAACTAGGCGATACGTAATGATCGCTTCCGTCGTCATATGCGCAAAGGCGAAACGAAATCAACGCCGCACATGTGCGAGAAAAACGACGTTTGGTCGGCTTTGAGGCCTTGGAAACAGGTGGGTTTTCCATGGGGTCGAAAGAATCCTTGACCAATTCCACCATCAGCACTAGCAAAAATGAAATGGCGTTTTGCCTAACGAAACGTCAAGGGAAAATGTAGCGCCGCTCGTATCGTGGAGCCACGCGCACACCAACAGTTAGGCTCCAGACTCATTAAATTACAGCCAGAACAGGACGGTAGCTGCGAGTGCGATTGCGGATAGGAAGACCTTCG